>JAAELZ010000441.1 GCA_024226105.1 Pseudomonadota bacterium
AAATACGAATTGTAATATTCAAAAGGCTTAAACAGGTTTAAAACTAAGGTGGAACAACAGGCACGTAGTGTACCATGTGAAAGACCAAACCGTCTTTCTGTCGGCGTCTATGGGCGTCATGTCAACGTTTAGCAGGGTTGTCGTTTGATTGCTTAGCATTTATCCATGAAACCCGGGACAGTTTTTTGCGGACAGCCCACTCCGGGTCCAATTCGGCGCTTCAGCCCAGAATATATTGCGTGTCACCTCCAGATCAACGTCCGTATCCAGAGAGCCAGCCGGGATAAACAAGGCATTGCCACTGACATTTTCAAACGGTAAGCCGGAACCACATTCCCGGCAGAATACGTGCGTAAATTGACGGCCTGCGGGTGCGTCATAGCGTTTTATCTGGTCTTCACCTCTGCACCAGCGAACCGTCGCAGGTTCCGTCAAAATATTCGCTGCATGGGCGGATCCCGTCAGCTTTCTACATTGTTCGCAATGGCAAAAGTAAAAATATTTTGGTGTTGCCTCGATTTCATAAGCGACCGCTTTGCACAGACAGCTTCCCGCAAATCTAATCTTCTTCATACCGTCCCTCCAGGCAGAGGTGCAACCACCACTTCAAGCGTGGCCTGAATCATTTCAAGCGCCCCGGCAAGCAAACCGGCAAATGCCAACTGGCCGGCCTCATCCTCGATCAAATCCTGGCGAATTTCCACCAGCACACTCGGGTAGTGGCTTGACTCAGCGTGTGTTTTGACGGTATAGCCCACCGGGTTACACGCGTGGTAGGGTTCATTTTCACCGACATGATAGTCAGAGTTATCACGAAGGTATTCGATCAGCAAGGCGGCAACACCATCATCACCTTCCCATAAAACGCCAATTTCCCAGGGGCGTTCAAAACCCTGAAATATCGGGGTATAGCTGTGCACGGACAAAACCAGGGGCATGCAATAATAGCTTCGAATATTGCTAACCGCCCGGCTAATAGCCATATGGTAGGGAATAAATAATTCCTCGACGCGTAGCATCCTGTCCGCTGCTGAAAGGCTCTCGTTTCCGGGAATGACAACTCCATCACTGATACTGGGAATAGAATCATGTGCGGTCAAATAGCGGTTAGGATCAAGTACCAACCGGGAATAACCTCCGAGAACGGCTGTCACCCCCATGTTTTTTGCCATGCACCGGCTCACACCAGCAGCACCGATATCAAAACCAATATGCTGCTGAAAATGGCGTGGGTCAATGCCCAGCCCGTTTAAGGCTTCAGGCACAAAATTGCTCGCGTGGTCGCACACGATCAATATCGGGCTATCGGCCTGAATACCATTTATAACTTCAAACGGTGGCGCATCATCAGCAACGAGCAATTGATGCTCTTTTTTACATCGGGTCATTAGGTAGTAGCACTTTGTAAAATAAAATCCGCCAGCCGGCGAACCAGTTCATTCGGATTATTACTTAAAAAGTGTAGCGACACGCGGGCATTTTTAAGCTCGGGTAACAAATTTGATTGCTTGATAATTTTTAGCCCGGTTGGCACAGTACTTCTGGCCAGGGCTGTCACCCCCAGGCCGGCCAGTACAGCGGCACGAATGCCTCCGTAAGAGGTGCCCGTATAAACGATCTGCCAACGGGCGGATTCCTGGTCCAGAGTTTCCAGCATCCGGTCTCGATACATACAGCCCTGCGGCGCAACCACCAGCGGCAAGTAACCCTGATGCTCAAATTGCGCATCGCTGCTTTGTACCCAGACCAGCTCTTCAGTCCATGCGGCCGACGCAGGTGCTTCACTTTGCTCATTGAAAGCGATCACCAGATCCAGTTGTTGTGCTTTTTGCTCGTTTAACAGGTCTCTGGACAACTGGCTCACAACCTCAAGGCATACATCCGGGTAACGCCGGGTAAAACCGGCGAGAATTTGCGGAAGATAGGACATGGCAAACTCGTTGGGAATACCCAGGCGAACTGTGCCGGAGAGTTGTGATTGCTCCAGACGATGTTGTAACTCATCATTGAGGCCAAGTATTCGCCGACCATAATCGAGCACCAGCACACCCATCTCGGTTAATACGACATCCCGGCTGGAGCGGCGTATCAACTCACCACCAACCAAGGTTTCAAGACGTTTAATTTGCAGGCTCATGGCTGGCTGAGATCGCCCGATAATATTGCCCGCCTGGCTAAAGCCGCCGTGTTCAACCACGGCAACAAAGCTGCGTAATAATTCAGTTGGGAAGTTTTTCATTGAGTCCTAAATCACGAATATGGCGGACGAAACCGCGTATTTACATTGTAAATAGTGGAAGCCTTATTATATGCGGCCTCCAGAGGATTGATAGTGCTCTGAAGAAAATTACGCAACCTTTGGTATGCAAATTCAATTAGCAAGTTGAATCATAGTCGTTCTACACGATATCTCTATGGATAGCCTCAGCCTTCTATACTTGCGAGTTATCCGAGCCATTCTCGTGTGCACGGTCGATTGAAGAAAATCTGCTGTAATATCGTTAGACACGCCAGTGCACACTAGATTCATGAATTGTCCGGGTTAAAATACAGCGATATTATTGTGCAAGACGGTGAAGACCCATCTATTGCCTGGTGTTGGCGGCAGGCGACCGACACCGAACTGCAAGATGCTGGCCAGGGGTGAGCTGCCAGGAGGAAAGCGCTAACGATTGTTCGCTAACCATTTTTATTGGCCCACCGGGTTATGCAAAATACCAACTCCCGATACCTCGAAATCAAGTATATCACCACGGCGTAGAAATCTGGGTGGCTGTTGGCTGCCGCCGGCGCCTTCGGGGGAACCGGTGGCAATCAAATCACCGGGGCGCAAATCTATGGTATGCGAAATATAGGCAATGATTTCAGGTATTGAAAACAGCATTTTTGAAACAGTTGTGTCCTGCACGATTTTTCCGTTTAAACGCGTGGTCAATTGCATAGCTGCCAAATCGGTGATTTCATCAGCAGTTACCATCCAGGGTCCACAACTGCCCGAATTGGCAAAATTCTTACCGGCGTGAATGCTATGTTTTTGCCAGGTTCGAACCGATCCATCATTGATGATTGTGTAACCTGCGACGTAATTTAAAGCCTCAGATTCCTTAATGTGCCGCCCTGCTTTACCGAGGATTATGCCAACTTCACCCTCGTAATCAAAAGTATCGGCTGCTTCACCTTCAGGAATTTCCAGTCTTTCACCATGGCCGACCAGTGTTCCGGGCATTTTTGCAAATAGTATAATATTCGCGGGAGGCGCAACCGGGTTGTCAAGTGGATAACGCTTTGGATAATTAATACCAACGCAAAATATTCGGGATGGATTCGTGATGGGTGGCAAAAGCTGAACATCGTCAATTGGATAGTCAATACTGCGACCATTGCAATCTTCGCCAAGTTCGCCAAGCGCATTCGCGTCAAGCACATCTTTCAGACAGGGAAATCGCTGTTTAAAATGGGTGCTGATGGAAACAATACCATGATCTTTTATCAGTCCGTAACCGCTAAAATCAGAATGTTTAAAACTGGCTATTTTCATAGTTGATGACTAAAACCTCTTTTCACGCAACCGAATAACCGCAGACAGTACTTCGTTATAGGGTGTAGGAATATCTAACTGTTTCCCCAACTCAACCGCCATACCATTGATTGCATCGATTTCCGATGGCCGATTTGCGTGGTGATCCAGTAACATTGATGGTCGGGCGTCGGGCATTTTGGCGGCAAAGGCTGCGATGTACTCGTCGGTATCATTAAAGGTCCATTTGATGCCCCTGGCCAGACCCAATAAATAGACTTCACGAGCGCAACCTTCCGCGATATTCTTAGTATCCGGATTTTTCATCAGTTCGCCCAAAGTACAATCGAATACCGTGCAAGGTCCACTGAAGCTGACATTGGATATATACTTTCCCCATATGAGTTGATCAATATCATCAAAGGCCCTGGCAATAAAGCCTGCATCCTGCCAGACCTTTGTGATAGTTTTTAGCCTGTCCGTCATACCACCCGACATTTCTCCAATTCGAATTAAATTCATCGCATTGTGGTGGGCCTGTCCAGGGCCCCGAATTGATGCACCAAATCCGTCTGCCACACCCAGCAGGACATTCTCTACATTCATGTATCGTGCAATTCGATCGCCTGCACCCAGGCCGTTTTGAATTGTTAATACAATTGATTCACTGTCCTTGAGCGACGAAATTGCGCGGGCCGCTGCCTCGACACCCGAAGCCTTTGTGGCGATGATATACAGGTCGCATTTGCCTATATCTCCTGCATTAGCCGTAGCACGAATTCCTTTGATGACGCGATTGCCACTAGCACCCTCCAGTATCAGA
>JAAELZ010000442.1 GCA_024226105.1 Pseudomonadota bacterium
AAAGCCTTCGGCAAACCTCATACTCAATAGGAAGTGGGATCTCAGTCCCGCCATATCCCACGTTTTTTGCCTTGCTCAGGGCGTCACTGCTTTTGAAAACGTTACGTTCACGCCCGAATACGAACTTTGCACTCCCGGTTTGGTTTGAAAAGGCGTTGAAGTCGCCGCAAAAGGGGTACTTGTTGCTGCGCCAGTTTGCACCCGTTTCACGGGTGGCGATAAATCTACGTCTGGTATTTTTAGGCGCTTTGGTCGCATGACACCGCCGGTACGTAAATCGCTAAAGCTCACCCCCGTATCGGTGGTTTTGGCTTTTTCTCCCGCCTCGATACTCAAACTGGCACCAGCCTGAACTACATTCCCGGCGGGCGTGTTATTCCATTCAATCTGTGTTGCCACAAACAAGGCTATGATTATCACTATTGCCAGCAATATATATTGCCGAATTATTCTACTTTCATTCACCCTGCTCATCCCGGTTTCATTGATCTTGATTCACCACATATGCGCTTGTTTATCAGAATAACAAGTCACAATACGTCTGTGAAATATCCCTGCTCATCGCTTACGCTGCCCTGAACCAATTATAAGGGCATCAAATAGTTAATCATCTGGAAAAAGTGTAAAATACGCTGCTGATTACCCCCTTACTATAAATGAAGCCGCCATCCTGGCAGGCCCAACAATTTAGAGAACGCTGCATGAATACCATTCCCTACCATCGCCAGCTAGAAGATGATATAGACCCGCTCGAAACCGCAGAATGGCTGGAAGCTCTGGTCGCCGTTATGGAGCGTGAAGGCAATGAACGCGCACATTTTATAATCGAGGCGCTCATCGACAAGGCGCGTCGCTCAGGTGCACATATTCCTTACGAAGCCAATACGGCCTATATCAATACCATCCCCGCGAATATGGAACAACGTTCACCGGGAGATGCGGCGATGGAGCGACGCATCCGTGCCCTGATCCGGTGGAATGCGGCGGTCATGGTGGTACGCGCGAACCGAAAATCATCTGAACTGGGCGGGCATATTGCGAGTTTTGCCTCAGCGGCCACCTTATACGACGTTGGTTTTAACCATTTCTGGCGCGGCGATACCGGGACCCAGCGTTCTGACATGCTGTTTATACAGGGCCATTCCGCACCCGGTTTGTACGCGCGCGCATATATGGAAGGCACGGTTACCGAAGAACAGGCCAATGCGTTCCGGCAGGAAGTCGATGGCGACGGCCTTTCTTCCTACCCGCATCCCTGGTTAATGCCTGATTTCTGGCAATTTCCGACCGTTTCGATGGGCCTGGGGCCAATTCAAGCTATTTATCAGGCGCGCTTCATGAAATACATGGAAAACCGCGAACTAACCGAGCAAAGTGACCGCAAGGTCTGGTGTTTTTGCGGTGACGGTGAAATGGATGAGCCAGAATCCAAGGGCGCATTGTCGATGGCCGGGCGTGAAAATCTGGACAATCTGGTGTTTGTGGTGAACTGCAATCTGCAACGCCTGGACGGCCCGGTACGTGGCAACGGCAAAGTGATACAGGAACTGGAAAGTGATTTTCGCGGCGCTGGCTGGAATGTTATTAAAGTCATCTGGGGCTCTTACTGGGACCCTCTGCTGGCGATGGACAAAGACGGCCTGTTGCAACGGCGCATGGAAGAAGCGGTTGACGGTGAATACCAGGCCTTTAAGTCCAAAGATGGCGCTTACGTGCGCGAGCATTTCTTTGGCAAATACCCTGAACTCAAGGAAATGGTCGCCACTATGAGCGACCGGGATATCTGGCGTCTGAATAGAGGCGGGCACGACCCGCACAAAATTTATGCCGCTTACCACGCGGCGGTAAATCACAAGGGGCAACCCACCGTTATACTCGCTAAAACGGTGAAAGGGTACGGAATGGGCAAGGCTGGCGAAGGCCAGAACACCACGCACCAGCAGAAAAAACTCGAAGAAGATGAAATGATCGAATATCGCGATCGTTTTTCAATCCCGGTCTCCGACGAAGACGCAGCGGCAGCAACTTTTTATCGACCCGACGAAAACTCCGACGAATATAAGTACATTCAGGACCGAAGGGCAAAACTGGGCGGTGCCTCGCAATCGAGGCACAGCAAATGCACGCCCAGATTTGAAACACCGCCGCTGGAGATGTTCAAGGCGCAACTGGAGAGCACCGGCGAACGCGAGATCTCAACCACCATGGCTTTTGTGCGTATCCTCGCCGCGTTGACGCGAGACAAATCGATCGGCCAGTATATCGTGCCCATCGTACCGGATGAGTCCCGCACCTTTGGCATGGAAGGTATGTTCCGGCAGCTTGGCATCTATTCTCCCAAGGGACAACTATACAAGCCTGAGGATTCCGACCAGTTAATGTACTACCGCGAGGATAAAAAGGGCCAGGTATTGCAGGAAGGCATCAACGAAGCCGGTGCGATGTCATCCTGGATGGCTGCGGGTACCGCCTACAGCAATTACGATATCCCGATGGTGCCATTTTTTATTTTCTATTCCATGTTTGGCTTCCAGCGTGTTGGCGATCTCGCCTGGGCGGCAGGGGATTTACGCGCACGCGGTTTCCTGCTCGGCGGTACCGCCGGGCGAACCACACTGGCGGGAGAAGGCCTGCAACATCAGGATGGACACAGCCTGATTCTAGCCAATACGGTTCCGAACTGTGTCTCCTATGACCCGACCTATTCCTATGAGATGGCGGTTATTATTCAGGACGGCATCCGTCGTATGTATGAAAACGATGAGAGTGTCTATTACTACATCACCTGTATGAACGAAAACTATACGCACCCGGCGATGCCCAAAGGATCTGAAAAGGGCATACTCAATGGTATGTACAAGCTGCAAAGCAATAAAGCAGCAAAGGCGAAACCAACCATTCAGTTGCTCGGCAGCGGGACCATTCTCAACGAAGTCATCAAAGCGGCGGTAATTTTGAAAGAGGATTACGGTATCGGCTCAGATATCTGGAGCGTGACCAGTTTCAACGAACTGGCGCGCGACGGCAATGATATCGAACGTTACAACCGCCTGAACCCGGCCAAAAAAGCCAAATCAGCTTACATCACACAGTGCCTGGCGAAAGCAAAAGGCCCGGTGCTGGCAGCCACCGATTACATGAAGGTTTATTCAGACCAGGTGCGCGCCTGGGTTCCCGCACGTTATTCTGTGTTGGGTACAGATGGTTTCGGGCGCAGCGATACGCGTGCGCAGTTGCGCAAATTCTTTGAAGTCAATGCCGCAAATATCGTGGTAGCGGCACTCAAAACACTTTCAGACGAAGGTGAAATAGATAAGAAAATCATAAGCGAGGCAATTGAGAAACACGGTCTTGATTCCAAAAAACCCAATCCGGTATCCCAATAAAACGTCATGACTCAGAAATTAGAAATTGTGGTACCTGATATCGGTGATTTTGACGCCGTACCAGTGATTGAGGTACTTGTCAAAGCCGGCGATAGGGTAGAAATTGAAGATGGCCTGATTACGCTGGAAAGCGACAAAGCCACCATGGATATCCCCTCACCCGCCGCGGGTATCATTGAAAGCATCTCTATCGATGTCGGCGACGAAGTGAAGCAGGGAACGGTTGTCGGAATGATGTTAGTCGAGGCATCTTCGACAACAGAATCTGCCTCCCCGGCCCCGGCGCCTGAAAAAGTAGAGGCAAGTACCCCGGTGGAAGCACCCCAGGCAGAACAGGCCGCGCCGAAAACGGCGTCAAGACCGGCCCACGATACATTGCCGCCCATCATGCCCGCACCCGCGGTGCAGGCGGGTTTAACACCGCCTCACGCCAGCCCTGCCATACGGCGCTTTTCACGTGAGTTGGGCGTTGATCTACACAAGGTACGCGGCACCGGTGCCAAAGGCCGCATTTTGAAAGAAGACGTCAAAGCCTGGGTGAAATATCAGATCAGCAGCAGCAGTGAAGCACCGCTCGCCAATATGGGTATGGGCATCCCGCCAATCCCGGAGGTGGATTTCAGCGAATTTGGTGAAACCGAGCTGGAAGCCTTTAGCCGTATCAAGAAAATATCCGGCCCGCACCTGCATCGCTCATGGTTGAACATACCGCACGTAACACATCACGATGAGGCTGACATCACCATTACCGAGGATTTTCGTCAGTCCCTGAAAGGGGAAGCCGAGCAAAAAGGCATACGCATCACCCTTCTGTCTTTTATCATGAAAGCACTGGTGGCCTGCCTCAAGGAATTCCCGCATGTTAACTCATCGCTGACCCCGGATGGCAAGGGTTATGTGTTGAAAAAATACTTCAATATGGGCATGGCGGTGGATACACCGACCGGACTGGTCGTTCCCGTAATTCGTGACGTGGATCACCTGTCGATTTACGAGTTGAGCGCCAAAATCATGGATGTGAGCCAGCGCGCACGTGAAGGAAAGTTGAAACCCGATGAATTCAAAGGCGGCTGCATGAGCATTTCCAGCCTCGGCGGAATTGGCGGCATGGCCTTTACGCCCATCGTCAACGCACCTGAAGTCGCAATACTGGGCGTAACCCGTGCAAAGATGAAGCCGGTCTGGGATGGTAAAGAATTTCAGCCGCGCCTGATGCTGCCACTGGATTTATCCTATGATCATCGCGCCGTCGATGGCGCAGAAGCCGCACGCTTTATGGCACACCTGGTGACCTTGTTCAGCGACGTTCGTCGCTTACTTCTGTAAGGGAGGGGTACAATGAGCAAAATACAAACCATCATCATCCCGGAGCTGGGTGATTTTGACGGCGTGCCGGTTATTGAAATTCTGGTATCGCCGGGTGATACCGTCGATAAAGAAACTCCGTTGATCACCCTGGAAAGCGACAAGGCGACCATGGACGTACCCTCGTCCCATGCGGGCGAGGTGAGTAAAATACTGGTATCGGTCGGCCAGGAAGTCAATGCGGGTGAAGCCATAGTTGAACTGGCTGTTTCTGCTGAACAGGTTGAAACCGAAACCGTCGCTAAGGTGGATACAACACCCGAAGTTGAAGCGGTCGAAACCCCGAAAACTCAAGTAACAGTCTCGACCAATACAGATGGTAAATATGATGCTGACGTGGTGGTGATAGGTTCCGGCCCTGGCGGTTATACCGCGGCCTTTCGTGCCGCTGATTTAGGTCTGAAAACGATCCTCGTCGAACGTTACCCGATTATCGGCGGCGTATGTCTGAACGTGGGCTGCATTCCATCCAAGGCACTATTACACGCAGCAAAAATCATTGAAGAAGCCGAGGATGCGAAAAATTTTGGCGTCAGTT
>JAAELZ010000443.1 GCA_024226105.1 Pseudomonadota bacterium
CAGCTCAAACGCATTTTCGAGATAGGTATTGTGCGTTTTGTCGTAAAGATGCTCTACGTCTTCATTTCGATAGGTTTTAAAGCCCTGTTCAAATGCGCCATAGCCAAAACCCGTCAGGGGGTTATCTCTGGTGGCATCGATGGTCAACTTGAATACGGTTATTCTCTCGGCGCCTCCGGTATCCACCTTAACCATGCGTTTAAGCAATACTTCATTGCTGATGGAATACGCCAGCGCGATGATCAAACACATACCTCCGAGGCTTGCCATTAACATCTTTGTATCGGTTTTTTTTCTGACCAGATAAACAACTATAAATGTAGCGACGCCAATTGCGCAGGCTACCGCGCCACCCCGGGATTGCGTGCTAATCAGCGCACTGCTAATGATCATCAAACCAAGGAACGGCTTCCAGCTATTAAAAATGAAGCTTTCAATGCGCTCCTGACGCCCGCCCGGCGGCACATGTTGCGGCCCGTGCCTCTGCATAGAATGTGACAACGACAATGCCATCAGGCAAAGCAGGCCCATGCCGGCGTAATCCACATAGGTGTTTCGATTAATGAAAGTGCTGCTGACGCTTTTAATATCCCCTTCGGATTCCGTCCAGAACAGCACATGAAAATTTCCCCAGTAAACAACCAGGCCGTATAAGGCATACAGGGTGCCGGCGACGGCCAGCCATTTGAGCGTGGTATGCGCCCTGTGCGGGTTATGGCAAAACTGAAAAACCAGGAAAAACACCAGTGCGTAGCTCATCAGGCGCATCAGTGCGGTGAGGCTCATATC
>JAAELZ010000444.1 GCA_024226105.1 Pseudomonadota bacterium
AAATGCACCCCCGACCAGAGTAGTAAACCTGATATAAGTAATGTCATGTTGATATGTCCTCTTCGGTATATGTTGATACTAATGATTGAGCGCTTTTTCCAGTTCAGTTCTCAGCCCGGGTATTTCATAAATTTACGTGATGATCGCGCAGGTCAGCAAAACTGGATGGGATATTACAGTGAACCCGTACAAATCAAAACAGTCTGATTAAGTGCCGTACTCGTGTGTATGGTCGATTGAAGAAAATCTGCTGTAAAATCAATAGGCAAGTGAGAGCGCGTTATATTCATGAATTGTGTCGAACTATTGGTGTGCTTGTGGCAAATCCTCATTTAGTTCCTTGACGGCTGCAATTCCCTTATGCGGCAGGAATATTCCCATTCCCAACAGCTGTTTGTCACCAATACCATTTTGTTGTAATCGAATGGATTCTTCTTTTTCAAGGTCTGAGAGCATCAGGCTGCGCGTGGTCACTAGGCCCTGAGGTGTGTTGAACGTATGTTGAAGGCCGCCCATCATTTTTTTGATCTGGATACCCTGAGCCTGGATGTGTGGTGCAATCTGGTTGAGGAACTCATCTTCGCTTAGTGATTCAGGCGCCAGGATATAACGCGAGAATATTGTTGTTTGAGGTACCAGCAGTTGCTGCTTAAACTCCTTCAAAAACAGCGGGTGGCCTTCTATATCCAGCTTCAGACCGACAAGTTCGCTGGCTAATTCAAGATTGTCCCGATGCAGACGCAGGGTGAAACGGGCGCGACGCGACAGGTGCAGCAATTCATTTTCAGTATTGTCCGGCCGCATCCAGCCGTTGCCGGATTCGGCGCCATGAATTAGATGAATTGCAGTATGGGCGGTATTCCTGAGCAGGGGGACTGCCTCGGTTAATGCGCAAGATAAAGACCAGGCATGATCAATAGGCAGGGTTTTGCATTCGAGTTTGAAGCATACATCGATGATCTCATCAGAGGCCTCGAAACTTTTTTCTTCGGATTTTTCCTGCCAGAACATGTTGCTTATTGATGTCGGATTCAGGCTGGAAGGGCATTCCTTAGAGCATCACGATCAATCCACCAGTCGTCCTGTGCCATCACGTCGAGTACATTGCGCAAGCGGACTAAAAACTTTGCCGGGTCATCCAGTTCCATTCTTTTTGTCCACAGGTCAAATTGTTCCTGGGTTTCAATCTGGCTATGCCGGCGCGCGACGTCGCCCATCATTTGTGTGGCAAAAAAACTCAGATCGTTATGGGTGTCGTCGCTTGCGCGCAAGTCAATTATGTATTTGGCGACCGCTGCGGCAACCGCAGCACCATCCGAATCATCCGGGGTGTCGTCAATAACGTATTGCAGCAGCGATACGCTGACCTGAGGATCAACCGGAAAGGTGACCGCCAGCCAGATACCATTGGCCAACGCCACCAGCGCATCGTCGTGCTCGCTCTGTGATAGTACGTCACAGGCTTCGGCAGCAAGTTCCCACTGCGCGGCCTGGGTAAACAGGTCGACGATGGGGCGAACGACTTGCCAGGCTTCGTCGCCGCGTTCCAGTGCGTTCAGCAGTTCACCTTCATCCAGTCGCAGTTTTGCCAGGGATAGTAGATCAGCAGATTGGCTTTCGGTGATAATACGTTCACGTAATGCTTTTAGCCTCGCCTCGAGGGCCTCGGTCGAATCGATGGCGTCTTCACCGGATTCAGAGCCGAAATCGTAAGTTCGCTTAATTTTCATAGGATTATTCGTGTCCTGGTAATGCTATTCATTAATCTGGGCGCTATAAAAAGATATCAAAACACCAAAGGGCACAAAGGTTGATTGTTCGTGTCTTGCTCAAGATGTTCATTGCTTTTGCTTTTCTAACTCTATGGCCTCTGTGATCTCTGTGTTAATTAAACAAGTTGTTGGTTTTGCAATAGCTGACTCAACGGTGTTGATCCACAACCGAGGTAAAAACCGCTTCAAGACGGTCTTCCCAGTTATCCGGGGTGTCGGGGTAGGTTGGTTTAACATCCATGCGAAAAAACATCTCGCCACTGGCAGCCTTTTCACGAACTTTGTCTGTTAGTTCCGCAAA
>JAAELZ010000445.1 GCA_024226105.1 Pseudomonadota bacterium
CTGTTGTCAGGGTGGGTTTCCATGATATCGGCCATATAGGCCCACCATTTTTTAACGATGGGGTCCAGTGGTAGCGTATCCATGCCGTGGTTCTCACTTCGCTTCAGCACCCCGAACAGTTTAAGAGAGCTCTTTTCAAGAAAAATGGAATAGTCAGACACACCCGCCTGTTTCAGGGTACGTGAAAGTTCCGGCCAGATTTCATCGTGTCTTTTTTCATACTCGGCTTCATTACCGGGTTTCAGTTTCATTACAAAAGCGATTTTCTCCACAATGACCTCTCAAGTTTGTGACGTTATATGATTGATTATGACATAAGGTCTTACAAAGTTTATGGTCACTAGCAGTTTATCTCGAATATTTGAGTGTAAAAAATCTCTAGTAGAGTAACAATGATTGAGTATGATCTAAAATGATTGAAATAAGGTTGAAAATAACGTAGAGTAAGTTTTGATAACGCTAACATTCGCATAATTAAATAATATTTTGGTGCAGTCACTGTTTGGGAGTACAAATAATGTCGAAATCTGATTTTTGGACAAGGATGGCAAGTAGCCTTGTTATTTCATTGGGAGCAACAACAGCCCTGGCGCAGGACAGCGGCACGGAAAGTGATGCAACTGAAAATGAGATGGTTCTGGAGGAAGTCATCATCACGGGCGTGCGCCGTGCGATGGACAATGCGCTGAACGTCAAGCGTGACTCCAGTTCTATCGTTGATGCCATTTCATACGATGATATTGCTGCCTTGCCCGCGCTTGATTTGGGAGAGGCGTTGCAGGCCATACCCGGTGTACAGATTAACCGTGAAGGCGAACGTCGTTCCTCAGAGATCAACCTGCGTGGTTTACCCGGTGGTTTTGTAAAAACCACGGCCAATGGCCAGGGCTTTGCCACCCCGTCGAGGAGTACGGGTACAACCGCAATGGCCGAACAGAACCCGTTTGGTGCATTCGATGCGAAGGTGTTCGACGGCGTGACAGTGATAAAAACACCGACTGCGGATATGCAGGAAGGCGGTATTGCCGGTACGATTGATAAAAGACTTGCCAGTGCGCTTGCGAAAAAGGACGGTCGCTACTCAGTACAGGTTGGGGCGCGTTACGAAGAACTGAATGATTCCTGGGATCCGGAGTTTGCGGCCTCGGGCACCAAACACTTCATCCCGGATGTGCTGGCAGGCACGTTTAAATTTGCGTGGTCTGAGCAAAACTTCCGTCGTGACTCCATCAGCAATAACACTTACCAGAACCTGGATAAGAAAGTCTTCGCGGGGGTGGATGATTGGAAGGCAGCTAATGGTATCGCCGCTGACGATATTGTTCAGTATGGTCGCGACATACGTCAGTTTACCGAGTACAACGAAGGTGATCGCCTGTCCTTCGTAGGCGGCCTGGAGTGGGCGCCTAGTGACGAACTACAACTGGGAATGGATTTGTTGTACACACAGCGTGACATGGATGACAGTACGTTGCAGATACAGGGAATCGACACCCGCTATCGCAAAAAGACCGGTATGAGCATTACACCGATCGGTGACCCCATCCTTACCGCAACCCAGGAAGACGGCACCAATTTGTGGGTGGTCCCTGAATATGCTTTTGAAAATGTAAGGTATACGCCGGGTAATCGCGGTTTCAAATTTTTTGAAGAGGCTCGCGGTGTATTCTTTGATGCTTTATGGCAGCGTGATAACTGGACGGTAGATGGTGCTTTAACCTTCTCTGATTCCAGTAACGTTTTTACCCAAAACAATTATCAGACTTCGTATATTGCAAAAAATAATTCGGGTGGTGTCAGCGGTACTTATGGCTCCGGTGCCGGCAATATAGGTGACTACTACCTGACACTCGACAATTGGATGGACGGAATCAACCTGGACCAGGCCTTTTCATTCAGTTCCTCACCTGCCGATGACACCAGCGTGACCGGCGCAGATGGCAGGACACTTGTTTATAACACCGGTAGTTACCAGCACAGGGAACGGGACCAGCACGCACTCGAGGTGAATGCGCAATACGACATCAACTGGAATGGCTTGGCCAGTATCAAATTTGGTGTACGTCAGTCCTCAGAGGACCTGAGCGCCGGACGTGTAGACATTTCAATTAATGGCGCACACATTGAGAACATTTCCGGCGATTTGTTTGACGCACCATACTATGTTGGCGGCACGAATTTCTTTGGTGGCAACGCGCCCGGATTCTTGAGCTACGAGGGAGGCTGGCTGTCATTTGATAAAGATGCATATGCTGCCGCCATGCTGGGTGACGGTGTTAATAACCCCAATGACTTGCCCTATGCAGGAGACACAGGATTTCTTGCAAAAACCCTCAAGGACCAGGTTACATTGGCCAGGATAGATTCGAATTCTGATTCGAGCCTGGACATCACGGCTGCCTATTTGATGGCTAACTTTGAAACAACGACCTCTGGCGGCAGGGATATCTGGGGCAACATTGGTGTGCGCTATGTGGATACCGGTCTTTCGGCAGATGGCGTGTCACTTGTTAATGATGTCTACACGCCCACGGAAGTCACAAATGACTATGACAATTGGCTTCCATCCGTAAACTTCAACATGACATTGGCAGAAAACCTTATATTGCGTGCGGCTTACAACGAAACCATGGTTCGGCCGTCGCTGGCTTCATTCACGCCGTCTGGTACATTGAAAGAGAACGACAACAGCGTCACTATTGATCTACCGGGCAGTGATCTCGATGCCTATACCGCTAAATCGTACGACCTTTCGCTCGAGTGGTATAACCGCCAGGGCAGTGCGGTCACCATCGCCGTGTACCAGAAAGACATCAACTCCTTCTTTGAGAAAACTGCCATCTGTCCCGAGGATGGAGGAGACCTGGGTTACGGTCCTCTTGAACTGGTCGACAATGGTGGCGGGAGTTTTACATGCTACATTTCCGAGCCATATGATCCAGGCACCGGGGAAGACCCCTACCTGCGTGAGATGAGGGCCACTGAAACGATCAATACCAACGAAAAGTTGAAACTCAATGGTCTGGAGATCGCAATTCAGCAAAACCTCGATTTCCTGCCGGAACCATGGAGCGGTTTTGGCGGCATTATCAACTATTCCAGGGTTGATACCAATGATAAAGAGAATATCCTGCCGGGCATATCGCCGGTGTCCTATAACCTGATCGGTTACTGGGAGAATGAAAAGCTCAGTTTCCGCCTGGCCTACAACTACCGCGATGAATATGTCCTCGCCGGTGGTGGTAGCTTTATCGGTTTTGAAGACCGTTATGTTGCAGCCCGCGGTCAGTTGGATTTCTCGGCAGTCTGGCGGGTCACGAATAAGCTCGAGTTCATAGCGCGAGGGTAC
>JAAELZ010000446.1 GCA_024226105.1 Pseudomonadota bacterium
TTCTTTTTGCAGGGTCGCAATAGATTGAACCGTAACGCCCAGGCCCGCACCCACTGCTGCTTTAATTGATTCAGGGCTGGTGAATTCGAGAATTCGATTCAAATCTTCTGCAGAATTGCCGCGCGATTCGATATATTGTGTCAACACGCCGCGCGTACCCGAACCCTCCTCACGACCGATGAAAGGATATTCAATAATATCATCGACTTTAACTTTGTCTTTGCGGGCCAGTGCGTGACTGGGCGGGCAAGCCAATACCAGTTCGTCATACCAGCAAACTTCCGTGGTCAGGTTTTTATTTTCTACCGGGCCTTCAACAATGCCGATATCAATTTCGTTGTTTTCGACCATGTGAATAATCCCCTGCGTATTGGAAATATTCAGACGAATGGTTACATCAGGAAAATTACGCTGGTATTCACCCAGAATTTCTGGAATAACGTAGTCCCCAATAGTGGTACTCGCGCCGATAACCAGCGGGCCCTGCACCTCTCCTGTCATGGTTCGTACAGCATTATCCATTTCCTTGTACTTTTCGATGATCTGGTCTGCATAGGTCTGCACCAGTTCACCGGTTTCGGTTAAGGTTATTCGATTGTGGGTACGATCAAACAGACGAGCGTTAAAATACTCTTCCAGTTGACGAATCTGAAACGTCACCGCGGGTTGCGTCATATGCAGGGTTTCTGCGGCCTTGGTGAAACTTAACAGCCGTGCAACAGTGGTAAAAACTTGTAATCGCCGATCAGCCAATTGAACACCTCATATTAGAATTAGTTTACATAGATATTTTATATACCACACAAATTAAAACTATACCAATTTGGAGGGGCAACATTTTGAAAATAATTATTACCAGGGGCCAAACCTCACCTGATTTGTGGATGGAAAAGACTCACATTACTGCAAATTAACTTGAAATTTACGTCTTGTACCGTATAAAGTAATGCATTCAATAAAACCTCAACACCTCATCGGAGAAAACATGGCTCGAATCATCGACTCTAGCGCAGCTGTCCAATCACGTGAAATTGTTATTAATTCCACGCTTAAAAATACCTATTTGCTACTTTCAATGACACTGCTGTTCAGCGCAGCAATGGCGGGCCTCTCGATGGCGATGAATTGGCCTTATCTGGGTATCATTCCGACCCTTATCGGTTATTTTGGGTTGCTATTTCTGACTTCAAAATTTAGCAATTCCGCACTCGGCCTGCTATTTGTATTCGCTCTGACAGGTTTCATGGGCGTTACCCTCGGCCCAATTTTGAGTATGTATTTGACCAGCCTGCCCAACGGCGGCAGCATTATAATGACCGCCATGGGTGGTACTGGCGCTATTTTTGTAGCCCTTTCTGCTTATGCCGTTATCTCTCGCAAGAACTTTTCATTCATGGGCGGGATGCTGATGGCTGGCATTCTGGTCGCCTTTCTGCTGGGCCTGGGTGCAATCTTCTTTCAAATGCCGATGCTATCACTGGCCGTTTCAGCGATGTTTATCCTGCTTATGTCCGGCCTGATTTTGTATCAGACCAGCGAAATCGTTCACGGTGGCGAAACAAATTATATTAACGCTACGGTAACCCTGTTCGTATCACTGTTCAACCTGTTTACTTCTTTGCTGCATATCCTGGGCATAATGGACGATTAGTTAGGGAGTTAAGCAGCTAACTCTGAGACAGGCAACACAAAGGAATGGCACGTACTTAGCCGAAACAGAAGGCCGCCGCTCCTGATCGTCACTCCCGCGCAAGCGGGAAGCTGTGAACCCAGGCACTGACAGAACTCCGCGTTCGCGAGAATGACGGAGTTTACGTACACGTCATTTCTGATCAGGACCATTATCACAAGCTGATCGATCTCTTGCGAATTAAACAAACCTTACTTAGTCTGTTCTTCGGATGTCTGTGCATCAGTTTGAACACTCCCGTTTATGCGGATAAGCAAGGATTATCAGCAGGTTTTGAGCTGAAATTTAGCGAACTTGATGACACACCTTTTATCGACGATGCCCCGCGTGCCACTGATAATCAGCACCCTGCGTGGTTCAGCGAAACCTTCCTTAACCTGGAGGAGGATCTGGCCCGGGCCCAACTACAAGGGAAAAAGGGCATTATTCTATACTTCGGACAGACTCACTGCGCTTACTGTGAGGCACTGCTCGAAGTTAATTTTGAAAAAGAAGCGGATATCGTCAACTATACCCGGCAAAACTTTGATGTTATTGCACTGGATATCTGGGGCAATCGAATTGTCACCGATTTTGACGGTAACGTGCTCGAGGAAAAAGACCTTGCGGAGTTTGAGCAGACCGATTTCACGCCTTCATTAATTTTCTATACCGAAAACGGCACTGAAGCGCTTCGCCTGCGAGGCTACTACCCCCCTTATAAATTCCGCGGTGCGCTGAAGTATGTTGTTGAGGAGTATTACAAATCTGAATCCTATTCAGACTATATGGCACGTGCCAATCCCCCGCCAAAATTTGATCTGGAAGATATGAATGAGCAGGATTTCTTTGAACGCCCGCCGTATGGACTGGACCGCAGCCGCTTTGTTGCAGAGCGTCCGTTGCTGGTATTTTTTGAGCGACGCAACTGTCACGCCTGTGACATCCTGCATTCTGAACCACTGTCGGACAACACCACCCGCGACCTGATCAAACAGTTCGAGGCCGTACAACTGGACATGTGGTCAGAGCATAAAGTACTGACACCAGGTGGGAAGCGTAGCACCGCGCGCGAATGGTCGCGGGAACTGGGGATTTTCAACACCCCGACCATGGTGTTTTTTGATCGCAAAGGTAAGGAAGTTTTTAGAATAGATTCGGTGGTAAAACTCTATCGTCTGCGAGGCGTACTCGAATATATTCTCTCTAAAGGTTACGAAACAGCGCCTAATTATCAACGCTGGCGGGAAATCATGCAGCAGGCCGGAACCGACCAGGCATTTTCCCTGGAGAATAGTAATTAGTATTCTACGGGTGGCTTTTCGCTAATCCCGGGAACATTAGAAGCCTTCAATCGTACCCATCCCTGCGACACCAGTTCATAGCGATAACGCGGTTTCTCAATCGGCGCTGTCATCATGGTATTAAAACTGTTGGACTGCATTAAAACTTCACCATCATAATGGCCAATCGCCTTATTGAGCTTATCTTCCTGGGTATGGATAACAACATAACGTGCTGCTGCTAGTTGATCACTGATTTGCAAGGAAACGGTGATGTAATTTGTTTTACCCAACGGTTTTTGGGTAACGTAAGGCAAGGCATCAAAAGTCTTGATCCATTCCTTATCGGCATCAAGAAACGTGAGCACTGGAAAAAACAGGGTACCGGTAAAACCCAGCCTGTCTTTAACCACTTCACTGTCAATCTGAAGCACATAGGGCTGGGCCAGATCAGGCAATGCCAGTGCCTCATAGTGGCTGTTTCCGCCTTCAAAACTAAAAATCGGATCATCACCACTAAATTCAAGGCGTACCTGCTCCTCAGGGGGTAGGACCTTGAACGTCATGTCGTGATACGAATCCTGTAAATCAAGCGGTGCCGTCCTCACCAGTTTTGGGGTTCTGTCTGTACTGGCACACGCTCCCAGCAGCAACGTACCCGCAAAAATCAATATCCCTCGAGAACGTGATGTATCAGCTGGAAACCACATAGTAAAAATTGTTAGTAGTGAGGGCGATAAGTCTACCAGCCAGTAGAGCAGGGAGCAATTGAACTATGCGACGCCTTCGGGGCATAAGGCACTTACCAACCGCCTGTTTCAAGCCATTTGGCAAGTTGCTGCAGTCGGTCTGCACCCCAGAACATTTCGCCATCAACAATAAACATGGGCGCACCGAATACTTTGCGCTCAATTGCAGCATCCACTTCTATCTTAAACCGTTCCTTGCTCTCAGGAGATTTAACAATGTTTTCCACTTCTTCCAGGCTCAGGCCAAACGCTGCGGCAATTTCACCCAGAACACGGTTATCCGTTATATCCTTCTGCTCAACAAAATAGGCCTGAAACGCCGCCGATGCAAATTCCTTCGCCGTTTTTTGATTGTCATCTCTATCCTGAAAATAATAAAACAACCGCCCTGCTTTGACACTCAAAATGGGGAATTTGACTGGAAAATTGATAGCCTGATCCAGAAGACGGGCGCTACGCCCAATATCATTGAGCGAGTACTCCCACACCAGGGGATGCTGAATCAGCGCTTTGCGGCCGGTGAATTTAAATGTCGCACCGATTAAAAACGGACGCCAGACAACGCTGTAGCCGTGCCGGCTCGCCAACGCCTCTATCTGAGTTGACGCCAGATACGCATACGGTGAAGTGAAATCGAAATAAAAATCAATTTGTTTTTCCAGGTTCATTTTTCTTAACTCGCAGGAAGGGGTAAACGCGCGATAAGCACATCAGAATAGTGGAAAGTCATAGTAATCCCTCCCCAATGCCTCTTTGCAAAAGAGGGCGCTTTCAGGGTTTCTACTCGAAATGCTTAAGCTACCCCGTCTCCCCGATATAATCGGCTAGCCCGGGATTATCATTCACCCCCAGTAACTTAGGCGTATTGACATACTCCAAATTCAACACATTATTTTCATCGCGCGCGCGCAATATGTAATCCCGTACGATATCCCAGATCAGCCTTCCTTCCGGTGCTGCGCCCACCGTCGCCCAGCCTGAAACGGAATACGATTTCTCGAGATCCAGCGCTTCGCCAGTATTATTAAAACGGATATCACTCAGGCGATTTTCATCTTTGGTCGGGTCAATGGTGTAATCCAGACCACCGATTCGTACCATATCCCCTCCGGATTGAAGATACGGATCTTTGGTAAATAAATTATCCGCAATACCTTCGAGCATCTCGGCTATTTCGGAACCCTTCATATCACGCACATAGGTTTCACCATAGGTAATCGCGCACTGGGTCATCATATCACCCATGGTGATCCACTCACCTTTGGGAACTGTTGTACCCCAGCGTACGCCGGCAGACAGGGACATGTCAGATTTAAACTCGTCGTTCAAAGCATCACACAGCACCTGATCCCAGGTACCCATGAAGTTACCGCGACGGTATAAAGTCTGGCCCGCTATTGCCAGCTTTTCATCCAGAATATCTTTAAACGATTTTCCAACACGACTGGCGTTGTAATAAAATTCTTCACGACGACTTTCCACGATATTCTCATCGTAGATGGTTTGCATCATCTGATTCAGGTAGGCGTCCATTTCCTTGTCCTTATCCAGCATATCCTCAAACACCGGCAACATTTTATAGTCCATGTTGACTTTGCCATCCGCAAAACCGAAATCCATCACCCCCACATATTTTCCATGTGAGCCGGCATTGGTCACCAGGCAGGTGCCCCCACTAACGTTCGGCACCTCAACCGGCTTAGGCATTCCATCATGCGTATGCCCCCCGAAAACCGCGTTCAGGCCCGGTATTCGCTCCGCCATTTTTAAATCCACATCCATACCATTGTGCGACAGCAA
>JAAELZ010000447.1 GCA_024226105.1 Pseudomonadota bacterium
CCAGCCATAAGATTCAACCAGTAAATGCAGGGGCACGCCCGCAAACACCGCACCGGCAATACCCGTCACCAGCGCCATGCCTGAGGCCAGCGCGAATTGCTTCGGGTTCAGCCAGTGATTGGCCAGTTTCAACATGCAAATAAAAGCCACGGATACCGAAGCCCCAATCAACAATCTACCCGCTGCAGCAAAGGCAAAATCATCCGACAGGGCAAAAGACAGGCTGCCGACAGCGGCCACCATCGCGCCCGCCGTCAATAACCGCCGCGGCCCCCACAAATCGGCCAGAATTCCGGTCGGGATTTGCATCGCCACATAACTGTAAAAGTAAAATGCCGACAGGTTACCCAGCGCTGAGGCCGTTAAGCCAAAATCCACACTCAGTTCTGCGGTCATCACCCCCGGTGCGACCCGTTGAAAAAACCCGTACAGATAAAAGGCGGCGGCGAGCCCCCAGATTGTCCAGCCCAGGCGTGCCGAAGGTGGATTAAGTTTTATTGAGTTCAATTTCTTATTGTAAAAAAATCAGGCCCTGGAATACCAGAGGTACCCAGGGCCTTTAAGGTGTAAACATCATACCAGTTATGACAAAAAAATCATCACACTGGCTGAATCTTTAGTTAGCCATATCGATACGGCCGACCCGCTTTTTCCATGGTCGCGTTATA
>JAAELZ010000448.1 GCA_024226105.1 Pseudomonadota bacterium
CTATAAACCGGCGCGGTTCGGTTTTGCCGCTGATCTGGATTACGGAATCCTGGATTACGAGGACAATACCAACGTTTACGGCGGAGAGGTGATTAACAGTGATCGTGATCGCGGAACGACTTCTGCAAAAGTGAGGCTCTCCTACGAAGTCATGCCACAGCGTAGTGTATACGTACAGGGCGCGGTGAATAGCGTCGAATACGATGAACCGCTTGATCAGAACGGCATTGAACGCTCTTCAACGGGTTATGATGTTACTGCCGGGGTGAACTTTGACCTGAGCAATTTGTTACTGGGCGATGTATACGTCGGTTACCTGGAGCAGAATTATGACAGCGAGACGCAGGAAGACATCAGCAGTAATAAATACGGCGCGGGCTTGCAGTGGTTCCCCAGCCGCTTGACCAGCGTGAACCTGAATGTAAATAGAACGGTTGAGGAATCCACTGAAGAAACCGTCTCCGGTTATCTCAGCACCAGAGCCAGGGTAGGTGTTAAGCATCAGCTTAAACGCCATATTAGTTTATCTGCGGGTGCGGATCACACTAAAAATGATTTTCAGCAGAACGTAGAGGGCCAGAAAGAACAGGAATCTATCACCGGCTTTGACCTGGAAGGTACATTATCGATATCCCGGCTGCTGTATACCTCGCTGATGTATCGTCATGAATATCGTGAGTCTGA
>JAAELZ010000449.1 GCA_024226105.1 Pseudomonadota bacterium
GATCTTCGTTTCCATTGATATGGAAACCGCTGCGCATGCCAATGATGTTTATCGACCCCGAAACCCCCACACCAGTGATTATTTCAAATGTGCCCAGGCACATTTTGAAGAGCTGGAAATGCTCTGGGATGATCGCTATCAACAGCGTTACGGGTTCTGGCGACCCTATGTCATGGATGTGATCAGGCGCTATCTTGATTGCGGAGATTTGCACTGCGGATTCGCCCGGATTAAATGCTATGACTGTAACCATGAAATTTTATTACCATTTTCTTGCAAAAGAAGGCATTTTTGCCCGTCATGTCATCAAAAACGGGTGGTGGTTTTTGGCGAAGCGCTGTGTGAAAACGTTTTGAAATATGTTCCCCATCGCCAGTGGGTATTCAGCATTCCCAAGCGGCTGCGGATCTATTTTATGTTCGATCGCAAGCTGCTGTCAAAACTGAGTCAATGCGTCTGGAAAGTGCTGAGCGTGTATTTAAAGCATGCGGTCTCCGATGAGGATGCCGACCCCGGCGCCGTGATCGCAATACAGTCCTTTGGTGATTTCCAAAATTTTCATCCGCATGCTCACGCACTGGTAACCGATGGCTGTTTTTACGGTGAGGGTGCTTTTAGGGTCAGTCCGGCACCGAATCCCAAAGATTTAGAAGACTTGTTCCGCTACGAAGTTTTTAAGATGCTCAAAGCCGAAGGCAAAATCACCGATGCGGTCATTGAAAACATGATGAATTGGCACCACAGCGGCTTCAATGTGTATAGCGGGGAGGCCATCTGGCCCCACAATGAGCAAGGGCTCGAAAATCTGGCACGTTATATTATCCGCGCGTCATTTTCACAGGAGCGCATGACCTATATTCCTGCGCATGAATCATCCGATGGTACGGCAAAGGTTGTCTATGAATCCAAGGATGGCAGGACCCAAAAGACATTTGACGCCTTAGACTGGTTAGCGCTGTTAACCACACATATTCCCAATAAAAACGAACAGATGGTCAGATATTATGGCTATTATTCTAATAAATCACGGGGATTACGGAAAAAAGC
>JAAELZ010000450.1 GCA_024226105.1 Pseudomonadota bacterium
AACAAACCCTCAAAAAGAGGATCCAGTGCGTGCTGACAAGCCTCAAGATCTTGCAGATCAACGGCATAGGTATCTTCAATGCTGAGCGATTTGCTCAGGCTGTCATTGTTCACGCCCCGATCATCCCGGCCCCGGCATTGCTGATACAGACGTTCACCAAAATTACCAAAATGCTGGTGCAGTTGCAGTCGATCCAGGGCCTGCAAATCTTCGCAGGTATACAGCCCCAGCTTATGCATTTTATCAGCGGTTACCTGGCCAACACCAAATATCTTTTTAACCGGCAGAGGCCGGATAAATGCATCAATCTGTTCGGGTGTCACCAACGTCTGAGCATTGGGTTTTTGCCAGTCACTGGCTATTTTTGCGATGAGCTTATTCGGTGCAATGCCGGCAGATGCGGTCAGCCCGGTGGTTTCGAATATGCGCTGGCGAATCTCCCGCGCCATCAAACTGGCACTGCCACGACAGCGGCTTTTGCCACTGACGTCAAGATAGGCTTCATCCAGCGACAGAGGTTCAACCAGGTTGGTATAATCATGAAATATTTCACGAATCTGTGCTGAAACACGTTTGTACAAATCCATACGTACGGGTAAACGAACCAGTTTTGGGCACTGACGAAAAGCAACCGACATTGGCATCGCAGAATGCACGCCAAAGGCGCGTGCTTCATAGTTGCACGCTGCAACCACACCTCGTTGCCCCGGCAAGCCACCTACCGCCACCGGCTGGCCCTTGAGACGCGGGTTTTCCCGTACTTCTACCGCAGCATAAAAACAATCCATATCTATATGGATGATTTTTCGCTGTGCTTGCGAGGGTATCGTAACCATGTCTGGATTTTAGCTGAGAGAATGCCTGTTAAGGCAAAGCCACTTGCCATGCCCATTCGCCTTCATAGCGAAGACACCAGATTGAGACCGGGTACCATGATCTTCCGTATCCAACAGGCAAAATAGTCATTGCCTATTTTTCCGCGGACAGATAACACACCCACGCAGGGTCGGCATCACCTATCGTTGCGGGGGTATAAATGCCATCCCCCTGCCCGGTTTCTTCGTCGGTACCCTCCCAGTAAACCGTCACGTTCACAAAGCCCGCTTCCTCGAGCAATTCCTGCAACTCGGGCAATGTCCACATACGCCAGTAGTAGCTAAACGCGCGGTCCAGACGTGAACCATCGGGGAAAGCAAAATGGATGTAGCACTGCATACCGCCGTCAATGGGATTGTAGCTGGCCTGATCCCAGATGTAATCAAATCCGTCACAGGAAGTGGTTTCTTCGATTTCCTTATAACAATCATAGCCCCCGAACGCATCCAGGAAAAATACACCATCATCTGACAAGCCTGACCTGACGCTTTCAAAATAAGCCCTTAGTGTTTCGCGCGTATCAAACAGCTGATAACTGAAATTCATTGCCAGTACCATTTGCACCGGTTCAATATCCAGTTCGCGCACATCCTGTTTTAATAACTCAATACGCCTACGCTCGTCTAATACCAGTTTATCAAGGTGATTAGTGTTCGACCAGGCCAGAACCCCCCCGTCCAGATCCACACCGATGGCTATGTTGCCCGGGCGGCGTTGAATCCATTCAATGCTGGTTTGGGCTGTGCCACAAAAATCCTCGCGCAAGGTTTTTGCGGCATAACTGCGAATCGATTCAAAACTGGCATCGACCATATCTATTTCAGCTTCAACACACTGCACAGCCTGTTCGTAGAGCAGGTGTTTGTCCGCCAGATCAGCGAGGGTTTTACTCATTCGGTTCAGGCTCTCGCTTGTGCCCAGGCACGATAGGCACGAATATGGTTGAGCGGATCATGTACGCGGATAATATCAACACCTTGTTCGCACATAGCAAGTGACAGACCCAGTGTTTCGATATCCCGATCCGCAAAATCCTGCGCAGAAAAACTGTTCATAAACGATTTTCTTGAATGCCCTACCAGTAGACGAAAACCATGCTGACGTAAAGAGGCTGTTTGCTTAATGATGTCCTGATTCTGAAGCGCTGTTTTCCCAAAACCAACGCCGGGATCAAATACTATTTTTCCGGTATCCAACCCTACTTCCCGCCAGGCAGCCATCTGCTGATTTAGCCAGCCGAGCAACTGCTGATCAACCGGCCGATTTGTTTCAAGCGTCTCTCCCGGCATCACCGGTACACTCAGGCTGTGCATCGCCACCGCACCGGCCTGATGTTTGCGTATCACAGCCTGCATCACCGGGTCTGATAATCCGCTAACATCATTGACCCAGTCTGCTCCATTTTTCAGCGCCCTTTCGGCTACCTCTGAATTTCGGGTATCAACACTCACCAGGGGCATCAATCTATGCTTTAAGCGAAGGCGTCCAATTATCTCGAAGACCGGATCCAGTCTGGACCATTCATCTTGCCCGGAAAGTGCATCCGCCCCGGGGCGCGTGGACTCCCCCCCCACATCAATAATCTGCACCCCTGCGCTTATCCATGTTTCCAGCCGGGCTTCCAGCGCAGCTAACTC
>JAAELZ010000451.1 GCA_024226105.1 Pseudomonadota bacterium
ACAGGGTATAGGGTGCTTCTGTGGTGGTGTAGGGCAAGGCGTAACTGCGCGGAATGGTCATTCCCTTTCAAGTAGTTACAACGCGGCCATGCGCCGCCATAGGAGTGCCCACGAAAAATTGGCATTGGACCCTGTAGCGTCCTTCACCCATAGAGTGAAAGTGGGAAATACTGTTTTTCTATTGTTATTCATATACTTATTAAAGTCTCATAGCGGTCAACTGAGGATTTTAGGATAATACAGAGACCATTTTCCTCAGTGTTCTCTATGAGCTTTGTGTTTTAATAGCTACTTGATGCCCCTATGAACTACGAGAGCTTCAACCCCGCCTCCCAGATCGGGGTGCAGCGATAGTGCATTGGCGGCAATTTACCCAGCTGTACCCAGGGCTTTTCCGGACCATGATAATCCGATCCCTGTGAAGCAGGAAGCTCAAAATCCAGGGCATGTTGCGCCATGGTCTGGTTTTCATCCTTACTGTGGCTACCGGACACTACTTCAATGCCATCCGCGCCCAGCCCCTTAAACTCTTTAAGCAAACCTCGCAGCTTTGTGCGGCTCAGATTGTAGCGTGCCGGATGGGCGAGGACCGCGACCCCGCCTGCCTGGTGAATAAGGTTTATTCCGGATTCCAACGGCATCCACTCGCCGCCGACATGACCCGGCTTACCTTTTACCATGAAGCGTTTAAACACCTGACGATTATTCCTGGCGTGGCCCTGCTCCACCAGGTAGTGGGCGAAGTGAGAACGGCCTATCAGTTCGGTTTTGGCTACAGACTGTGCGCCGCCAAGCGCATTTTCAACACCCGACGCCTCCAGTTTTCGGGCAATTTCTTCTGCACGCCAACGGCGAAAACTGAGTGTTTCCTTTAGCGCAAGCCTTAAGGCCTGATTGTCCACGTTGATATTCAATCCGACCAGGTGCAGAGTTCGCCCGGACCACATCACCGACAACTCAACACCGGGTATCAGCCGAATGTTATTATGTTTCGCGGCCTGTTGCGCCTCTTTGATACCGCCCACACAATCGTGGTCCGTCAGGGCCAGTGTATTAACGCCGGCCATTGCAGCACTAGATACCAGCTCTGAGGGGGACAGGGTACCGTCTGAAGCGGTGGAATGGGTATGCAGATCAATCAAAACACGGACAGGACGACCGCTATCAGGCCAGCAACTCAAATACTGACTTCAGACGCATAATATCGATCAGCTGCCGGGCCTGTGAACTGGCACCACGCAGTGGTATCTTCTGATCGGGCGCCAGGTTCCGGTTTCCCCAGTGGATTAAAAAGGCCAGGCCGGCACTGTCAATTTTGCTGGCCTCGCTTATATCCAGTACTGATTCAGCCGGGCTCGTTTCGGGCATTGCCTTGAGCAACGCCGGTATGCTCTGAAAATCGATGACGCCAAAAAATTCCAGGCCTGTGTCGGTTTTCTCCACTCGGGTCGGTGAACTTGATGCCCGGCTAAAAGACACTGTACTAACCTTCCGTTTTGGCGTTGATTGAATCAATCAGAGAATCGATACCTTTTGTGGCGATAATCTGACTATAGGAGCTACGGTAGGTTGTAACCAGAGAAATCCCGGCGGCGGATATATTGTAGATTCGCCACGCGTCATCAATATCCAGAAACATCGAGAACGATAGTGGAATGGGTTCGGAGCCATCGCCCAGATCGCCACTTGCATTGACCACCGCACGCTTATTGGTCTTGCCCTTGTATATCGGCGCCTCAAGCTCAATCGCCTCTTTGCCGGTGTATTTAAACATGGTGGTGGAATAGGTTCGAACCATCAGGTCTTTAAAGGCCTCCGTAAAACGTGCCTTCTGACTGTCATCAATCCGGCGCCAGTTTTTTCCCAGAACCAGTTGCGCCATCTTGCCGAAATCCCAGTTGTCGTCGATCGCGCGCTCGGCAAACGCGTAGAGCTTACTTTTATCAGCCTCGAACTCGCTGCGGTGCGCGGTAAATTCACTGACCAGTTCATCAAGAGAGGCTCGCAAGGTCTGCTGTGGATCGTTTTGTGCAAGTGCAGCGTTTGAGAAAAATAAGCTCATTGCCAGTATCAGTGTACGTAGTATTGTTGTTTTCATAGCCATAATTCAGGATTAGTTAGATTAAGCACAATCGAAACAGCTCACTCCGATTCGCTACCCGGCCCGCTGAACATAAACCGGCCAATCAGGTTTTCAAGTTGAATCGTCGACTGAGTCAACTCAATTTCATCACCATCGGCCAGGAAGTCAAATTCACCCCCCGGATCAAGCCCGACAAACTGCGCGCCGAGCAAACCCGAAGTTAAGATGGATGCTGAGGTGTCAATCGGTAATTCATTGTAGGTGTCTTCAATCGACATTGTGACACGAGCGCTAAATAACTCCGTATCAAGGTCAATGGCGGTAACCCGCCCGATACGCACCCCGCCAATGGAAACCGGCGCTTTCACATTAAGCCCGCCTATGTTCTCAAAATGTGCAGTAATGTCATAAGAATCCGTACGCCCCAAAGAGGCACTACCAACCTGTATCGCCAGTACTGCCAGCGCAGCGAGCCCTATCAGGACAAACAGACCGACAACAAATTCCAGAGTTTTTGAAAACATAGTGTTCTCCCTTATATCAAAAAACGAGTATCTAACATGGCATTAATATACGCCATCAGCCTAATTAAGACCGCCGAACATGAGCGACGTCAGCAAATAATCCAACGCCAGTATGCTCAACGAAGAATTGACCACGGTACGCGTGGTAGCCCGACTCACACCCTCAGAAGTCGGCTTGGCAAAGTAACCTTCAAACAGTGCTATCCCGGTAACCACGGCGCCGAAAATAGCACTTTTCACCACGCCATTTAGAATATCTTCTCGGAACTCAACCCCGGCCTCCATGGTAGACCAGAAGATACCGTGATCAATACCAAACTGCGCCACACCAACCAGCCAACTTCCATAGATACCCAC
>JAAELZ010000452.1 GCA_024226105.1 Pseudomonadota bacterium
CAGGCCAAAACCAGACAGGCCAAAACCAGACAGGAGATTCATTGCAAACGCATTCCGCCAACAAAACCAGCGCTAACCACGCCGCTGATTTAAGCACTGCCCCGGAGTTGCTGTTGCATCACGCCGCTGTGCGTGGTGGCGAAACTGCGATGCGGGAAAAGGAGTATGGTATCTGGCAGGCCTGGACCTGGTCGGAGATGAAGGATGAAATACTTGCTCTCGCTAACGGCCTTGCGAGCATCGGTTTTAAACGCGGCGACAAACTCGGCATTATCGGTGCAAACCGCCCGCAACTATACTGGGGCATGTGCGCAGCGCAATGCCTGGGCGGGGTTCCCGTTCCTTTGTACAAGGATATGGTGGCCGAAGAGTTACAGTACGTGCTTGAGCATGCTGGTGTGCAGGTGGTGCTTGCAGAAGACCAGGAACAGGTGGATAAAGTGATGGAAGTGCAGGCAGACTGCCCGGCACTTGAGCAGATCGTTTACGACGATGAGCGTGGCATGAGGGACTACGACCACAATCATTTGCATAGTATTAAGGGCATACAGGATGCCGGCCGTGAATTTGCCAAGAATAAACCGCAGCATGTGCTGGATGAAATAGCCGGGAACAAAGGCAGTGATGTGGGAATATTCCTGTATACCTCGGGCACCACGGGAAAACCCAAGGGCGTGGTGCTGAGTCATGACAATATTATTGTTACCGCACGTAACACCGTTTTGTATGATGCCTTGAGCGACCGGGAGGAAACGCTGTCTTATTTGCCACTGGCCTGGGTTGGAGATCATATATTTTCCTATGGTCAGGCCTACGTGGCGGGTTACTGCGTGAATTGCCCTGAGGACGAAACCACGGTGGCAACCGATATGCGTGAAATCGGCCCGACTTACTATTTTGCACCACCACGCATTTTTGAAAACATGCTGACCAGCGTCAGTATTCGTATGGAGGATGCCAGCGCCTTCAAGCAAAAATTATTTCATTATTTCATGGGTGTGGCTAAAAAAACCGGGGTCGCGCTGATTAATGGTGAGACGGTTTCTGCGAGTGAAAAATTTAAATACTGGCTCGGAAATATCCTGATATACGGCCCGCTTAAAAACACCCTGGGCCTGAGTAAAATCCGTATCGCCTATACTGCAGGCGAGGCCATCGGCCCTGAAATATTTGAGTTTTTTCGCTCGCTCGGTATTAATGTGAAACAACTGTACGGGCAAACTGAAGCCTCGGTTTATATCACCATTCAGCCTGATGGTGAAGTGTATGCCGATACGGTGGGTGTGCCGGCACCGGATGTGGAGGTAAAAATCGCCGACAGTGGCGAAGTGATTTATCGCAGTCCGGGCGTATTTCTTGAGTATTTTAAAAATCCGGATTCAACCCGTGATACCAAAACGGATGAAGGCTGGGTATTTACCGGAGACGCCGGTTATTTCGATGACCGTGGACATCTTAAAATTATCGATCGTGCCAAGGACGTGGGCAAGCTGAATGATGATTCAATGTTTGCGCCCAAGTATATTGAAAACAAACTCAAATTCTTTTCACAGATTCAGGAAGCGGTGGTGTTTGGTGACGCGCGGGATTTCGCAACCGCATTTATCAATATTGACCTGGAAGCCATCAGCAACTGGGCCGAGCGCAATAATATTGCCTATGCCAGTTATCAGGAACTGGCGGGGCATCCGCAGGTGTATGCCATGATTCTGGGCAATATCGAGCAGGTCAACCGTGACCTGGCATCGGATACCCACCTGTCGGGTTCGCAAATAAGCCGCTTTTTGATTTTGCATAAAGAACTGGATGCGGACGATGGCGAACTGACACGAACACGCAAGGTGCGAAGGCGTATCGTGCTGGAAAAATACGGCGTGCTGATTGATGCCCTGTATTCCGGTAAAAATAATTGTTTTATCCGTACCGAAGTAACCTTTGAAGATGGCCGTAAAGGTTCGATCGAAGGGGATTTGACGATCAAGGATGTTCCTGTGTTTGATACACTGGCGAAGGCGAGCTAATGGGAAATCACCATAACTCTGCCAAGGCTCCAGTACTTGAGGTGAAGAATATCTCGCTGTCTTTCGGCGGCGTCAAGGCGCTGACCGATATCAGCTTTGATATTCGCGAAGGCGAAATTCGCGCACTCATTGGCCCCAATGGCGCGGGCAAAAGCTCGATGCTGAACGTCATCAGCGGCTTTTACCATCCGCAAATCGGCGAAGTCTGGTTCAGGGGCGAAAAACGACCGCCAATGAAACCTTACCAGGTGGCGCGGCAGGGCATTGCGCGCACCTTTCAAAATATTGCTCTGTTTAAAGGCATGAGCACCATCGATAACCTGATGACCGGGCGCATCAATCACATGCATGCCAATTTGTTCTGGCAGGCACTGTGGAAGGGGCCGGCCGAGCGCGAGGAAATTGAGCACCGGGAACGCGTAGAACACGTAATTGATTTTCTGGAGATCCAGGCGATTCGCAAAACGCCGGTCGGGCGGCTTTCCTATGGTTTGCAAAAACGCGTTGAACTGGGTCGGGCGCTGGCGGCTGATGCCCAATTGTTATTGCTCGATGAGCCAATGGCGGGCATGAACCTCGAAGAGAAAGAGGATATGAGCCGGTTTATTATCGACGTGAATGAAGAGTTCGGTACCACCATCGTACTGATCGAGCACGATATGAGCGTGGTCATGGATTTGTCCGATCGCGTGGTGGTGCTCGATTACGGTCGCAAGCTCGCCGATGGCGAACCCGATGATGTGCGCAATGATCCGAGTGTTATTGACGCCTATCTCGGTGTGAGCCATGATGAATAATATGAACCTGAGGGCAGTGAAATGAGTATTGGTTTACTCAACGTTATTGAAATCATCCTGAATGGTTTGATGACCGGCGTGATGTACTCGCTGGTTGCGCTGGGGTTTGTGCTGATTTTCAAGGCCTCGGGTATTTTCAATTATGCGCAGGGTGTAATGGCCCTGTTCGCCGCATTGACGCTGGTGGGTTTTCAAACCGGTCAGATTCCCTTTTCCCATTTAATCAACGCAATGTTCGGCTCCAATGTGCACAACTGGGGTCCGGGTCTGCCCGCAGTACTGGCGATTATTTTGACCATAGGCGTAATGATTGCCTTTGCCTGGCTGTTCGAAAGGCTGGTATTGAAGCACATGGTTAACCAGGAGCCCATTATTCTGTTTATGACGACGATTGGCCTGGCCTATTTCATGGAAGGTTTTGGTGATCTGATGTGGGGTGCCGATATTAAGGCACTTGATCTGGGGATTCCCTCCGGCGGTTCCTTCTGGTTTGAAGACGTGACAAAAACCTGGGCGGCAGCCGGTTCGGACTATTACGGCATGTATATTGATGTGCTGGATGTCTGGGCGGCGGGAATTGCGGTTGTTCTGGTATTGGCGCTGACCCTGTTCTCGCAGTATACGCGGATTGGTCGCGCTTTAAGAGCTGTTGCAGATGATCATCAGGCTGCAATGACGGTAGGAATATCGCTCAGAACCATCTGGGTTATTGTCTGGTCCATCGCCGGTGTTGTGGCGCTGGTGGCCGGTATTATGTGGGGTTCGAAATCGGGTGTGCAGTTCTCACTATCACTAATCGCCCTGAAAGCGTTACCGGTACTCATCCTGGGCGGTTTTACCTCGATACCGGGCGCTATTATCGGCGGTTTGATTATCGGTGTAGGCGAAAAACTATTTGAATACAGTATCGGGCCTTTGATCGGGGGCGCAACCGAAAACTGGTTCGCCTACGTACTGGCGCTTGCTTTCCTGTTGTTCAGGCCGCAAGGTTTGTTCGGCGAAAAAATCATTGAGAGAGTCTAAAAATGTTCTACCGTGAAGCAGGCGATTTCAAGACTTCGTACGTAAAAGATCAGCAGATATTCGGCATCGCGCTGGATCGCTGGGCATTTCGAGCGGTACTGGCGTTCGCCTTCCTGGTAGTGCCGTTTCTGATTAATGACTACTGGGAGAAATCGGTGCTATTGCCCTTCCTGGTGTGGTCAATGGCGGCGTTGGGTTTGAATATTCTAACCGGATACTGTGGCCAGCTTAGCCTGGGTACTGGCGGTTTTATGGCGGTTGGCGCTTATGCCTCATTTAAACTGGCCACCGCTTTTCCGGAATTGAATTTACTAATTGTCATCGTGCTGGCGGGGGGTATCACCGCGCTGGTCGGTATTTTCTTCGGTGTGCCAAGTTTGCGGATTAAGGGTTTTTACCTGGCTGTGGCCACGCTGGCATCGCAATTTTTTCTAATCTGGCTGTTTAATAAGGTGCCGTGGTTTTATAACCACTCCGCGACCGGCATGATTGCCATTACCCAACGAGACTTTTTCGGAATTCAGATTACCGGTGCAGGCGCTCA
>JAAELZ010000453.1 GCA_024226105.1 Pseudomonadota bacterium
AGCGGCTAAACAGCCTGAGCCAAAGATCATAGTCTTCACAGGCTGGAAGGCTTTCGTCAAACAGACCACATTGCTCAAACACGGAACGGTGCATCAGGACGGACGAAGGTGAAATACAGCACAAGGCAAGTGAAGCCTCGTAAACCCACCCGTCCGGTTTGGCGTGCCTTTTTTTAGGGTTGACCCGCGTTCCATTGCGTATCCATATCTCGTCGGTGTGGAATATTTTTACCCCGGGTGTCTGTTCTGCAGCCGCAACCTGCTTAGCGAGTTTAAGCGGCAGCCAGGCATCGTCGGAGTCCAGCAAGGCTATCCATTCCCCGCTTGCTCGCTCGATTCCCACGTTTCGTGCATGGCTTACCCCGCTATTTTCGGCCAGTTTTATGCATTTGATGCCCGGATAGTTTTCCAGCAGTACACCCGTTTCATCGTTAGAACCATCGTCTACAACAATAATTTCTTTCGGCACATAACTTTGTGCCAGCACTGAATCCAGCGCCCGGGCCAGTGTATGAGCTCGATTGAAAGCCGGGATAATAACACTGATATTCATGCGCCTTAGTTTAATAGATATTTCGGGGTCGCCTGTGATGAATACTGCCGGATTTGAAAACCTTCGCAACACGCTTTGTACGACCCGAAACTGAATGAAGTTCAGAACCGGTCACCCACACTAATCGAGCATCGCGTTTGGCTAACAGAAATTAAACTTGATGATTTTGTTTCAGCAGGGTTTAATCAAAGCGACGTGCTGTCGGTCATTGTCGTTCTTTCCCGGAAAACCATGAGTAACTATTTCAGCCACATTAGCCAAACCCCTCATGATGAATAGTTTTCAGCAATGGCTTAGTAATAGTAATCCGGGGCGTAACATCACCAATAGCAATGCCCGGCGTTCGTATTTCGGGTTTACATTATTCAAACACTCCAAACTGACGATAAACTCCGATGAAAAACACCCTGGCTTTTGACGTATACGGAACCTTGATTGACACCAATGGTGTCGTGTTTGCCTTGCAGGAAATGATCGGAGACCGGGCGGCCGAGTTTTCCAGGGTCTGGCGCGAGAAGCAACTTGAATATACCTTTCGACGTGGGTTAATGAACCGCTACCGGGATTTTTCCGTGTGTACCAGGGAAGCGCTTGTTTTCACCTGTGCCGCATTGCAAATTGATCTCTGCGAAGCCAATAAAAAACAACTTATTGAAACCTACAGTGTTTTACCTGTATTTCCTGATGTTATCGAAGCCCTGGAGAACCTCAATACGGCTGACTATGGTTTATACGCTTTTTCCAACGGTACCGCGGATGCGGTTAAATCACTGCTCGAACACGCGGGTATCCTTTGTTACTTTATTGATGTCATTAGCGTTGACGAAATAAAAACCTTCAAACCAGACCCGGCTGTGTATCACCATTTATTAAAGCGCTGTAACACCGCTGCAGAATCGAGCTGGCTGATTTCAGGCAATGCCTTTGATGTTTTGGGCGCAAAATCTGCCGGCCTCAGAGGCGTTTGGTTGCAACGAAACAGCAGCGCTGTATTCGACGCCTGGGAAGGTCTGTCTGCTGATGCAACAATTAGCAAACTGAGCGGCCTGGATGGGGCAATTCGTAGCTTATAAGCATCGCCCCTCGAATGCCACGCTGTACGGAACTCAGAAAACGGCTAATTGCGAAATTCACCATATAATTTAAGGAAAAGTACCCGATTTGATAGCTTTTGCTG
>JAAELZ010000454.1 GCA_024226105.1 Pseudomonadota bacterium
AATACCAAAGGCATTAAAACCCGCAGCGACAAAATAGCCGTCCAGTTCCGGCGCTTCGCCAAGGATGAAGTTACCATCCGGGGTGAAACTTTCCGGGCCATTGATGAGTTCACGTACACCCGCCGTTTCCAGGGCCGGCACGCGGGGCATGGCCAGCGCCATCAGTTGCTCGAAATGATCCCAGTCGGCATTTAGCAGGCTAAAGTTGAAATTCGCCGGAAAGCCGTTTTCCCCCCAGTTAATCGGGTTGGGTTCATACCCCCCCATCACCAGCCCCCCCACTTCTTCTTTGTAATAAGTGAGGCGATCAGGGTCACGCAAGGTCGGTAAATCGGAGGTGATACCCTCAATTTTCTCCGTGACCAGATACTGGTGCTGCATGGAAACCAGGGGGATATTTACCCCGGCCAGTTTACCGAACTCTCTCGCCCACTGGCCACAGCAATTAACCAGTACTTCACAGCTGGTTTCGCCCTGGTTGTGCACCAGGCCAACGGCCCGGTCATTTTCGACCAGGACATCAAGCACTTCGCAATCTTCTATAATTTGTACACCGGCATCGCGCGCGCCTTTGGCCAGAGACATCGTAATATCGGATGGATTGGCCTGCCCATCGGTTGGCAGAAAGGCCGCTCCGACCAGATCGGAGATGTCCATCATAGGCCACAGACTCTGAGCTTCGGTGGGTGTCAGGATGTCCATCTCCAGGCCAAAACTGTGCGCGGTGGTGGCCTGGCGCTTTAACTCAATCATGCGTTGTTCATTGCAGGCCAGGCGCAGGCCACCATTTTTTTTCCAGCCGGTGGCAAGGCCGGTTTCGGCTTCAAGCTTGTCATACAGATCGATAGAGTTGCCAAGAAGCTGCGTAATACCTGCCTGAGAGCGTAGCTGTCCAACCAGCCCGGCGGCATGGAAGGTGCTACCGCTGGTGAGTTTGTGCCGCTCCAGCAGTATAATATCTTGCCAGCCCAGTCTGGCGAGATGGTAGGCGGTCGAGCAACCGACAATGCCACCGCCGACAATAATAACGCTTGCGTGTTTTGGGATATTTTTCATTGAATAAACTATTACATAAAATTATTTTGTATAAAACACAGAGGTCACAGAGAAAGAAAACTCAGTGGTCTATGGGATGCTTTGTGTCATGTTGCTTAATTATGAATGCGCCTGCTCAAGGGCATGATTTTGACAATCATGTTTCCTGGTGTCGGTTCCACACCACTTCAAACAACGCCAGGTTGCCTCTGGTGTAAGTGGCGTAGTCAAAGTCAATGTTTGAATGGATCTCGGATACCATGCTCCACATCACTTCGCGTAACAGGGAGGCACATTTCATGGCTGAGTATTTCTTCATTAGTTTTGGGCCAGGAATTGATCCGTAATAACTTCTTAGAAGAAACATTTCTTCGTCCGGCGAAAAATCATTGTTGGACGCCAGGCCCCCAAGGTCGAAAAGCGGGGAATTGAACCCGGCATAATCCCAGTCGATGAGCCATATGCGATGGCCATCATTTAAGAAGTTGGCTGAGAGCAGGTCGTTGTGCCCGAATACCAGCTCAATTTCACCGACATCGTTTTCCAGCTGTTGCGCGATGCGCAACAATTCTTCCAATTTGGGCAACCAGTCGCTCTGGCCCTCACGCAAGGTCAGGGCATAATCTCGCAAAATCTGAAATACCCAGAAAACCAGGGCAGGGCCGCGAAATGCGCCGGGGATGTCTCGATGACAGCGCTTGAGAAGATCAATGATTTCAATGAGGTGATCGCTCTGGCGGATATCCTTTGCGGTAAGCGGGTCAGCGTCAATATATTGCAATACCATGATGCCGGGTTCAGCATGAATAACTTCCGGCGAAAGGCCGATCGCACTGGCAGCACGACTTGCCGCCAGTTCATTGAAGCGTTTTATACCGTGTTCTGGAATGTCGACGCCGACCCTTACAAAATACTTTTGCCCCAGATCATGGACAATAAAATTCTGATTGGTGATGCCACCTGTTGCCGGCACAATATCAACGTCCGATTTCCAAAGTTTCAGCGTGCTGATTTTCTCTAAAGAGGTGGTCATAGGTGCTCTACCCGAAGCAATTGCTTCTTCCATTTCTCCCATGCACATTAATGAGTGCGTCTTCTTCTTTTTGGAGGCAAGAACAGATACCAACCAGGGATGATAGGGTGAATTTATATCCAAAAACCACATAAAACAACAAAAACCCAAATAAAATATGTAAAATTGAGCAAATATGATGAAAATTGTTCAAAATACCTCGGCCACTTGGCCTTTAGTCCATTGAAACCTAAGGCGCCATTCTCGTTCTCAAAGCACGAATCTGAAATACTGCAAACCGTACGGTCGCGGGGTTCCTGTTCAATTATTGAACTTGCAGACATGCTCTCGGTGTCTGATGAAACGGTTCGGCGCCATGTAAAACCCCTGGCCAATAAGGGCCTGGTTTTACGTGTGCACGGTGGCATCGTGTTGCCGGATCAATTGCAGGAAGCACCGTATTTGCGCAGGATGGACGAGAACAAAAAAAGCAAGCAACGTATCGCAGATAAAGCCGCAAGCCTGGTTCAAAACGGTGAATCATTGTTTCTGGATAGCGGCTCGACTACCGCTTATGTTGCCCTGGCGTTGATCAACCATCGCAATCTATCCGTGGTCACGAATGCTGTTGAAATTGCACGAACCCTCGCTTCCCGAAATGGCAACCACGTTTATATGGCGGGGGGTGAATTACGCGGTGATGATGCGGCTGCTTTTGGTAAGCCGGTAATCGATTTCATTCGGCAATTCCACTATCAGCATGCGATTCTTTCTATTGGCGGGATAAGCCCGAAAAGTGAAGTGTTTGATTTTCACCTTGAAGAAATGGAGGTTTCGCAGGCGGCCATAACGCAGGCGGAACGGGTCATTGTCGTGGCCGACCACACAAAGTTTACCCGACAGGCGCTGGTTAAGGTGTGTGGTTTTGACGTAGTGGATACCCTGATTTGTGATCAGGCACCCCCGGGCAATATTATCGATGTGGCCCGGGTGACGGAGACCGATATAGAAATCGTTTAGTACTGAGGCCTCATTTATGTCGGTATAAAGTTAGCGAATATCAGTTGTAATCAGGTATGCCCTTTGCTTAAACTCCTTCCCGTCATAGTAGTGGATCTATATTTAATTCTGAATTCACGGGGCTGCCATTCTACACTACAGTATTGAGACTGCTTAAAGTACGGGCGATAGGCCTAATAAAAACACCACAGGAAACCAATCCATGAACCCAAGAGAAGTAAAGACCATAGATGACGCTAAAAAAATCGTCGAAGAACGTGGCTTGAGTCACGTAAAACTAGGGCTGTTTGATAATGACGGGGTGATGCGCGGCAAGTATTTGAGCCGTGAAAAGTTTTTTTCCTCCCTGGATGGCGGGTTTTCTTTTTGTGATGTGGTCCTGGGCTGGGACTCCAAAGACCAGCTTTATGACAACGTCTCTTATACCGGTTGGCATACGGGTTACCCGGATGCGCCGGCCCGGGTGCTGCCCGATACCTGTCGCGAGCTTCCTTTTGAAGATGGCATGCTGTTGTTCCTCGGCGAATTCTCGGAAAAGGCGGAAGAAGTCTGCCCGCGCGGTACCTTAAGAAGGGTGCTCGACAAGGCATCCGATATGGGTTTTGATGCCTTTGCCGCACTTGAATACGAGTTTTTCATGTTTGATGAAACGCCTGACAGTGTGCGCGAAAAGCATTACAAAGATCTCAAGCCGATGACACCGGGATGGTTTGGTTATTCGATGATCCGCAACTCAACTCACGCGGATCTTTATCACCAGATTCTGGATATGAGTGAGCAAATGGATTTTTCCATTGAGGGTCTGCATACGGAAACCGGCCCCGGGGTGCTGGAGGCCGCGATCGCCGTAGATTCAGCAATGAATGCCGGTGATAAAGGCGGGCTGTTTAAAACCTTTATGAAGGTGCTGGCGCAGCACAACGGGTTAATGGCAACCTTTATGGCCAAGTGGTCGAATGATTTTCCGGGGCAGAGCGGGCATATTCACATTTCGCTGCGCAACAAAGACGGTTCGGGGTCGGCTTTTTATGATCCCTCTAAGAAACACAATATGAGTGACACCCAGCGTCATTTTCTCGCAGGCCAGCAAAAGCTGATGCCCGAATTCCTGTGCATGACTTCGCCGACCATTAACAGCTTTTCGCGCATGATACCCGGTTTCTGGGCGCCGACCGACGCAACCTGGGCGGTCGACAACCGTACCACCGCGTTGCGAATCATTCCCGGCAGTGATAAATCTCAGCGGGTTGAGAATCGGCTGGGTTCAGCGGACGCCAATCCCTACCTGGCGCTGGCTGCCGCCATCGGGGCCGGGCTGGTCGGGCTTGAGCATAAATGGGAACCCGAGGCCGAAATCACGGGTAATGCCTATGCTCAGGAGCATCCGGCACACCTGGCACTGCCCCGAACCCTGTGGGATGCGGCGCAGGCGCTCAAAGCGTCTGACGCGGCGCGTGATTTGTTCGGCGATCAGTTTGTTGAGCATTTTGCGGCGTCACGTGAGTGGGAAGAAAGAGAGTTCCGCAAGCACATCACGGACTGGGAAATGGATCGATATTTCGAGATTATCTAATTAGGAATTTCGTGTTTACGCATCTTG
>JAAELZ010000455.1 GCA_024226105.1 Pseudomonadota bacterium
CCATCAATAAACTCAATCGCATGTCTCGCCAGATCATGCAGGAAAAAGGCCGTGAGGCCACACCGGAAGAACTGGCTGAGTTGATGGAAATGCCCGAGGACAAGGTTCGTAAGGTTTTGAAAATTGCCAAAGAACCTATTTCCATGGAAACCCCGGTGGGCGATGATGATGATTCACATCTGGGTGATTTTATTGAAGATAAAAATATCACCGCACCCGACGAGTTTGCCACCAATATCGGCTTACGTGATGCGACCAAGGAAATACTTTCTACGCTCACCGAGCGCGAAGCAAAGGTTTTGCAAATGCGTTTCGGTATCAACATGAATACCGATCACACGCTCGAAGAGGTAGGTAAACAGTTTGATGTTACGCGTGAACGAATCCGGCAGATTGAAGCCAAAGCACTGCGGAAACTGCGCCATCCAAGTCGTTCTGAACTGTTGAAAAACTTTTTGGAAAATTAGCCCTAACCTATAGGGTTGCATAGCCTCGCACACAGATCGCGCGAGGGTTTTCCCTGGCGGGGCCTGAAATATAGTAGTGCCTCTCCTGGCCTGGTTTAAAATAGGCATGCACTATTAAAAACCAGAATCCCATCGCAATGTCCGGCTATATGTTTCATTTAATAAAAAATGCCCGTGTCTATTCACCCGAACCTCTGGGTGTCTGTCATATCCTGATCGCCGCCGGTAAAGTGGTTTATATCGGGGCCGAAGTACCGGAACTGGACACCAGGCTCGACGTGGAAATTACTGATGTAGACGGTGCTTTGGTAGTCCCCGGGCTGATTGACGGGCATGCTCACATCACGGGAGGCGGGGGTGAAACCGGCCCTTCAAGTCGTGTACCTCCGGTGTTTCTATCCTCATTTACCCTGGCGGGGGTAACCGGAGTTGTTGGGGTATTGGGAACCGATGATCTGACCCGTAACACTGAAACACTCGTCACCCAGGCCTACGCTCTACGTGAAGAGGGCCTGTCAGCCTGGTGCCATACCGGGGGCTATCATCTCCCGTTGACTACACTGACTGGCAGCGCACGCGGCGATATTGTATTTCTGGATCCAGTCATCGGCGTGGGTGAACTGGCGATCAGCGATCATCGCTCCAGCCAGCCAAGCCTGGATGAACTGCTAAGGGTCGCCAGCGAAGCACACGTTGCCGGCCTGATGACCGGCAAAGCCGGTATTCTGCACCTGCACATGGGTGACGGGGAGCGCAGGACTTCCCTGCTTCGAGACGCCCTGGAGCAATCTGAAATCCCGGCCCGCGTTTTTAATCCAACCCACGTCAACCGGAACCTTGCATTGTTTAAAGAAGCACTGGACTTGACCCGGTATGGATGCCGTATTGACCTGACCGCTTTTCCAGACGGTCACGTTGAACCGGGCCTGTCAGCCGCAGAGGCATTTTTGCAATACCGGGAAGGGGAATATCCGGCTGAACTACTTACGATCAGCTCTGACGGGGGTGGCTGCCTGCCGGCATTTGACGAACAGGGAGCGTTAACACGAATGGGGATCGGTCGTTCAGGTACAATGCCGGAGACGCTCAAACAACTAATTCAACACGGTATAAAAATCGAACAGATATTGCCGACGATGACCTCCAATGTTGCAGATTTGCTGAAATTGCCTGCTAAAGGCAGGCTCCGGCCGGG
>JAAELZ010000456.1 GCA_024226105.1 Pseudomonadota bacterium
AATATACTCATCTCACCCAATTAGCTGGTAATTATCATCCGTTATGACCCTGAAATTATCACTCACGGTATCTCGAAATTCGAGCCATTTTTTTGGTAGGGTTTTTCGGAAGAAATTGAGGATTGCTTCGGTGAAATCGTTGAAATGCGCATAATGCCTGTTGTGGGTGACGTTCCTGTGCATGACGCCCCATAATCGTTCAATCGGGTTCAGATGCGGGGCATAAGTGGGCAGAAAATGTAGTTTTATTCGTCGTTTTGGTGCCTTCAGCCAGGGTTGCAGCACCTTTGCATGGTGATAGCGGGCATTGTCGAGAAAGACATGAATTATGCGCTTTGAAGGATAGGCGACTTCCAGTTTTTGCAGCAATTGGCGGGTGGTTTCGGCATTGATCTTTTCGGCCTCGACAAACCGGAACAGACCGTCTTCCAGATTGAGCACCCCGTGAATATTGACCCTTTTGCGACCTGATGTGGCGGCAATTGCCGGGCGACTTTCACGCAAAAACCAGCCATGGGCGGGCCTTGCCTGGTGCTCGGGATGCACCGCATCGCCAAAGACAATCGCCTCATCATCCATCAAGGCGTTGCAAAGTCTGTTGTATTGTATGATGAAATCGCGCTGCCCGTCCTCATCGGCCGCGAGTGGCAGAAGCTTTGGCTTCTTATAGACAAAACCAAGCCGCGCCATCAGTTTGATAGCACCCGAGCGGGAAAACTCCTGCCCAAATTTGTTTTCAACATAGGCACGCACTTCATTGGTTGAGCGCGGCGGATGCAATGTCAAATGCTCTTTCAATACAGCTTCCAGTTCGAAAGAAAGATGGCCCTCGCGCTTCGAATAGGGCGAGAGATATAAAAACCGCAAACTGTGTTTGATGAAATGACGACGCCATCCGCGAATTGTCTCTGCATCCAGATAAAGCACCCGCGCAACTTCAATGGCGCCAATACCATCATCAAGCAGCAACAGCGCATTGGCGCGGCGAACAATCAGACCATCAGCCTTGCGCTGGCGTAAAACCTGCTCAAGCTCTCTACGCTCTTCATGCGCCAACGAAAATAATTTGCCTGTCGTCATGCAACAAGTGTAGAATCCCTTTGAACCAATTTGGCAAGAAAAATCTCACGCTGTTTTATTCGGGAGTCTGGGTATAACTGATCTAAAAATGCTGAAATTCAACATAAAGTGTGCGGATGGACCGATGCTATCTCTGTGAGAAAAGTCACACAGCGCCAATTTAATTGCCTCTGTTGGCAACAAAGGCAACGGCTATTCAGGAGAAACGCGGTCTTGCAGGCATATCGACAGGTCAACCGCGCAGGGAAAGCATCCAGTTTAGAATCAGCCGCCAGTCGGTCATACGAATGGGGGTGCCGTGGGTTCCGGTG
>JAAELZ010000457.1 GCA_024226105.1 Pseudomonadota bacterium
CGGAAGAACTACCGGAAATTGAAGAAATCGTCAGCGATGGTGAAACCCTGATTCGCGATGAGCGTGGTGTTCGCCTGGCCAGAAGTGAAGATGAAGGGAGCGATTGAGAGGTCGTGATGCTAGATATGATCGAGGCGCTCGAGGCATCGCTGACCGAAGCATTGCCGGATTCCGGGCAACTGAAGCTCGAGGATGCACGCCGCCTGACCGGCCCGGGCCTGCTATGGACGTATCCGGGTGCGGTACTGGATATTCTGTACCAGGGGTTTGCCAGCGAACAGATCCTCAAACTGTGGCGTAAACAGGCACGCCGCCTGCTAAATGCCGTCGGCTGGGAGCAGGAACAGATCACCTCCCGCACCTATGAGGGCGGGCTGAACCTGGCTATATCCGCACCAATGGATCTTCTGTACAGCGCAGTAATTGTCGCGCAGACAGCCTGGCACCTGGTGGCAGCTGAATTGCTGAACCATCCGGCCAGGAATTTCGATCAACTGGTCCGGGAACTTAAATCCATTATCGAGGCTGAAGCCAACCCCGCCTTGATTGCACTGTTAAACGCAGCGGAGTTGCACAATGTGGATGCCCTTTGTGACGATGATGACCTCTCACTGGGGCATGGCAAAGGCTCGCTAAGCTGGCCGATAAGTGAGCTTCCGGCCCCCGGGGACATTGCCTGGGAGGCCTTGCATGATATCCCGGTTGGCCTGATAACCGGTACCAATGGCAAAACCACCACCACGCGACTGTGCTTTGCAATTGCCCGTGCTGCCGGAATGACAGCAGGCCTGACTTCCACTGATTTTGTGAGAGTGGGTGATGATATCCTGGATTACGGTGACTATTCCGGGCCCGGCGGTGCACGCATGCTATTACGTGATCCTCGCCTGGAAATTGCTTATCTTGAGGTCGCAAGAGGTGGAATACTGCGCCGCGGTCTACCCCTGAAGCGCGCGCGGGCGGCTTTAGTGAGTAATGTGGCCGCCGATCATCTGGGACAATTCGGGGTAAATACCGTGCCTGAACTGGCGAGCACCAAGTTTTCGGTACATCGCACATTACGGGATGATGGCGTACTTATCCTCAACGCTGATGATGAATACGTATTGGTCGAGGCACAGCGAATACAAGCGACTATCTGGTGGTTTTCTCTAAATCCCGAATCAGCTCAAATTCGAGCCTCGGTGAGCCGGGGCGCCCCCTGTGCCTGGCTTGAGGCAGATTCGCTGATTTTCTTTGATGGTCAGAATCAAACCGCCGTTATTAATATTAGTGAAATTCCGATTACCATGTCTGGCGCAGCAAGATACAATATTTCAAATGCACTGGGTGCGCTGTCCATGTCCCGCGCTATGGGGCTGGGATACAGCGCAATTAGAAATGGTCTGGCCGGGTTTAAGAACGACCCGAAAGACAATCCGGGCCGATGCAACGAATACTCGATCAATGGTGCCCGTGTTTTTGTTGATTTTGCGCACAACCCTCATTCCATTGATGCTGTGGTGCAGGCGATGTCTGAAATACCAGCAAGAAAACGCTTTTTACTGTTAAGCCACGCGGGTGATCGCTCAGACCAGGATATACGTGATGTGACGGCAAGCGCGCTAGAGCTAAAACCGGATTACCTGGTGGCAGCAGAACTCATCGATTATCTTCGTGGAAGAGAACCGGGTGATATTCCCCGGCGTATAGAGGGTGAAGGAATAGACCGGGGATTGAGACCTGCACAAATAATTCGGTCTGATTCTCCGTCTTCCGGTGTAGCTGCCATTCTGGATAAACTCCAGACAGGCGATCTGGCCCTGCTGCTGGTGCTTTCCGAGCGCGAGAAAATTTTTACCATGCTGGATCAGGCTCAAGCAGACAGTCGCTGTGACTAAGGTTGAATTGAAATTCAGGTAGCTTTAACTAAATTCCTTAAGTCTTACTCATAGCAATCTATCCATTGCCAACAACCCTTACGATTGATTGATTCAATCAAAATGGTCGTGAAATATTTTGTCATAATCGCCGTTTTCCTTAATTTTGCGCAATCCGCGATTGAATCGGTTGCGTAACGATTCGTCGCGGAAACCGGTTACAAACTCAGTGCGTTCGCCAAAAACCGGATAGTAGGCAAAATCATCCGGGTTTGCTCCCTGCACAAGGGCATAGTACTTAAAAATATGCTCATCTATTACGATGGTATCGAACGACCCTGCAAGAAAGCTTGCTACTTGCTTTTCCTGGTCAAGTATTTCGGAAAATTTGGTCATTTTTGGAATCATCGCCTGAAAAGCTTCTCCCAGATCTGCGGCCGCTCCTCCCCAGGCAACCACCTCTCTCGTGGCTAGTTCTTCAATGCTGCGAATCGGCTTTGCAGCTATGGGAGTAATAGCAAAATTCTGGAAATAGACCGTGCTCTCAGAGTAAAACACGCGACTGTTGACCGGGCGCACCCCGGAGATGGCATCGACCTGCTGTTCGATGAGTTTCTCTGTTAATTTGTTCCGCCAGAAATACCGTGGACTGAAGCTGACATTTTCCTCCGCCAGAGCAGCACGTATAATTTCTAATTCAATGCCTCGCGTCTCAGATGATTTGCTGAGGTTCATGGCATAAACAAACGGCGGTTTGGCAACACCAAATCCGACCTTGTACTCCTCAGCGAATAACCACTGTGGACTCAGGGCAATCAACAGACCAAGGCTAAGTTTTAACAGCTTCATGTGCGTCTTTTCTATAGGTTGTAAGGCAACCAGGGAAGTATAAAAGATACAGGCGACATTGTCAGAGGAAACCACTACCCTGTGCCCTGCCCAACTGAGGATTTTGGGATAATGATCTGCATCAAACCGAACCGACACCCATTGGGTGAAGCAACCAGGGCTTATGAAACTACTGCCCTACCAGCTCGATACCACGAACTACCTTTTGACTTCATGTGCGGGTTTGACGAGCCATCCGGGTTAAAATGAGTGCCCATCTGAAAGACATGATTCTCTTGATTTCAGATAAAGACTGGCAGCCTTTACTGGATCGCAAAGGTGATGCGATTGCGGAGCATAGTAATTCTCAATCTGCGCATGGTCCTATAACTTGTTTGCGCTGATGCGCCAATGACTACCTGAAGAAATGGAAAGCCACCTTGCCAAAACAATTGGGTTCGATTTACTCTGACAACACCCTTTTTGCATAACACGACCACATTAATCAATATGATTTATTTGTCGCCGTTATGCAGATGCCGGTTTACCGCGGGCACCTGCCTGAGGTAACATCGCGTCTCCCGAATCTACCGGTGTTTTCCAAATTGCGTTCGCAAAAACAACCCTCAGATCAAATACGGGCCTGTAGCTCAGCTGGTTAGAGCAGTGGACTCATAATCCATTGGTCGTAGGTTCAAGTCCTACCGGGCCCACCATATAAATCAGGTAGTTACAGGGAAGTGACTGCTTTTGTTAGACCCAAAAGTTACCCCAGGTCATCGTTTTAATGGGTGCAATATATTAGATACCCACTGGAGACTAACTCTGGAACTGGACTCGTTATGGGGGGCAGGTTATGGCTGCTTTTCGCCACATAGCTGCCGCTTAAAGCATTGCCCAGGACGGCAGCAATTTGCCCAAAACAATCATTCATAGGCGAGCGCATTTTCAAAGGATTTACAGGTTTTAGGGACTGGTTGATACTTCTTGATTTTGGGGAATAGGGTGTTTATCCTACTTCGTATAGACGCCCCAATGTCAAATGAATTATCGAATCGATAACCGAGCAGGTTTTGACCTTGGACTAACATCCTCGTATTCGCGTGCTGGTTAACGCATTAAGATTTGTCCGTTTTGGGGTTACCACAACCTATACACAGGAGCTTTCGTTTCCGATTTCTAAAGAAGGCTTCGTGGGCTTCCCAATCTCTGTCTTAAACCTCGGTATCTCGC
>JAAELZ010000458.1 GCA_024226105.1 Pseudomonadota bacterium
CCTCGCTCGGATCACGAATATCAATTAGCGCATGCGGGTATCGCTGCAATGATTCAGCATCCAGTTTGGCGGTGCCGATATCCATGCCTTTATAAACCTGTGCGGCATCAACATTGATTAAGGCCACATCCAGCCTGTCCGCGAGCCGCATCGCAAGCTCGGTTTTACCTGACGCCGTCGGCCCGGCTATGAAGACAACGGGCAATTCAGACATTGAAAGATGCATTGTGTAATCGGCATGCAATATCAGCTTATGAGACGATTCAAATTGAACACAGAGACCAAAGAGGGCGCAGAGAAAAGCAATTTAAATTTCTCTGTATGCTCTGTGTTTTAATATACATTTACGTCTCCGGAAATCCTGTCGTCGTGTGTACGGTCGATTGAAGAAAATTTGCTGTAGTATCAATAGACAAGCGAGAGCGCGTTATATTCATGAATTATTCGGGCTAAGACTACTGTCCCCGAAGAAACCATTTGTCAAGGTCTTCCATAGAGACCGCCACCCAGGTCGGGCGGCCGTGGTTGCACTGCCCGGAGCGCTCAACCGACTCCATATCCCTCAATAACGCGTTCATCTCCGGCAAGCTCAAGCGACGGTTAGCACGCACCGCACCGAAACAGGCACGACTTGCAAATATCTCGTGGATGGTTTGCTCGATCCGGTCAGAGACGCCCAATTCGGCGAGGTCGGACAGAACATCTTTGATCAGGGAGGGAATATCCACTTTATTGAGCACCACCGGAATCTGTCGCACCACCAGTTCCGTTTCACCCAAAGCCTCCACCTCCAGCCCGACATCGTTGAACACCGACATATTCTCTATTGCTACCTGAATAGATTGCACGGATAGTTCAATGCGAACCGGAACCAAAAGCGGTTGCTGTTCAACCGTTTCTGCCGCAAATACCTGCTTCATGTGCTCGTAACCAATGCGTTCGTGTGCCGCATGCATATCCACAAGAATTAAACCTTCGGCAGACTCTGAGAGGATATACACACCCTTTAACTGGGCCAGAGCAAAACCAAGGGGCGGTATTTCGCCCGAACCCGGTTCTTGATCAATAGTTTCGGCAGGCGTTTTCGTGAGCGATTCGCGGGGATGCAGAGCCTGGTAGCCTCGAAGCTGCTCTGCGGCATCAAACCTGAACCCGGCCTGCTTAGCCGAACGGTCCGCCTGTGCCTTGTAGTTCGCCAACGAAGAGTAGGCCAGTGACGATTGCGGTTTAATCACGTCCGCACCCGAACCGTTATTTAGTACCCCGCTTGCATAGGAACCCAATTGTGCGCGCGCAGGTGGCACATTGTCACCCGGACGTAAGTCGGCGATTACTTTATGCAGGGTGCGATATATAAAATCATGTATCTGACGGGTATCTTTAAACCGTACCTCGGTTTTGGCCGGGTGTACATTCACGTCCACTGCTTCAGGCGCTATATTCATATACAGCACAAAAGCCGGATGCCTTCCGGAATACAGAACATCCGCATAGGCACGCTTGACCGCGTGTGCAATCAGCGGGTCTTTAATGGCCCGGCCATTGACGTAAAAATACTGTAAATCGCGCTGGCTACGCGAAAACGTAGGCAACCCGAGCCAGCCTTGCAGCTGGATATCCGTCTGTTCGGTACTAAAGTAAACGCTATTTTGCGCGAACTCCCGACCACATATCATTGATATTCTTGATATTTTCCCTGTTTCATCGAGTGCAGGCGGGCAGTTTACCGAAACCTTGTCATTGTGAGAGAGACGGAATCCGACCTCAAAACGAGATAAGGCCAATTTTCGAATGTTTTGATCAATATGTTTATATTCGGTGGTTTCTGCACGCAGGAATTTGCGACGTGCCGGCGTATTATAAAATAAATCCGTGACTTCAATTGTGGTGCCCATCTCACGAGCACAAGGTGCGGGTTGGTCTAATATCTGGCCACCGTGGCACTGAATTTTAAAGGCGGAACTCGCTTCCGGTGTTTTTGAAACAATTTGTAATTTGGAAACCGCCGCAATACTTGGCAGGGCTTCACCGCGAAAACCAAGGCTGTTGATCTGATACAGATCCTCAAAGCGGTTCAATTTACTGGTTGCATGCCGGGACAACGCCAGTTCCAGCTCATCCTTTTCGATGCCGATTCCATTATCGGATACCTCGATCCGCTTCATGCCTCCACGCTCTACCTGAATATCAATGCTATTCGCGCTTGCATCCAGGCTGTTTTCCAGTAACTCCTTGAGCAAAGAGGCGGGCCGTTCGATGACCTCACCGGCGGCAATCTGATTTATAAGCCTGTCATCCAGGCGCGTAATACGTCGCCGTTCCATTGCTACTTCAGGGTTGCCGTATGATAGCTTGAGCCTTTCAGATAATTTTTAGTCCCGATCAAAATAGCGTTCGCTAGCTTTTCCTGGTGGCTGGCACTACGCAACAGCTTTTCTTCAGTGCGATTGGTTATATAGGCTGTCTCAACAAGTATCGAAGGAATATCGGGTGACTTAAGCACCACGAAACCCGCTTTCTCCACCGACGGACTGTGTACTTTACCTATTTTCTTGAGCTCTTTTAATACTTCGTCTGCAAATGGGATGATCTCATTTTTGGTGGCATCCCACTGCATGTCTAACAATATCTTGGCCAGCGTATCGTCGCGCTCAGAAATATTTACTCCACCCGCCAAATCGGCTGAGTTTTCCTTATCTGCCAGCAAGCGCGCATTTTCACTACTAGCCCCTCGCAAAGATAAGCGGTAAACCGACGAGCCGCGCGCCTGGTTGTTTTTAAAGGCGTCCGCATGAATCGAGATGAATAAATCGGCACCCGCCTCACGAGCCACCCGGGTACGATTACGCAAGGAAATAAAATAATCTCCCTTGCGGGTCAGAATTGCCTTCAAGCCTGTTTGTGCGTCAATTTTTTTCTGCAGGCGCTTTGCAATCTGTAATGCCACGTCTTTTTCTTTTGTACGCCGCCCCCGTGCCCCCGAATCCTCGCCACCATGCCCGGCATCAATTGCGATGATTATCGTGTTATCCACTTTTTTTGCAGGCTGTGGCCGTGTTTTTGAGGGGGGACTTGTCAGTGGTATGTTTTTCGATGTCGCCCGGGGCTGACTGCTTGCACCCTTCTGCAGCGGGTTTTTAGGATAGATATCCAGCACCAGGCGGTGTTGAAAGCCTGGCACTGGCGCCAGTAACAAAGTTTTTATTTTAACATTTACTTTTAAATCCAACACGATACGTGCGGTAGTTGGGTTTTGTTGCCCGATGCGTATCCCCTTAAGGTAGGGGCCACTTTTCGCTTTTTCGGGCGCGCGGGTACTGAGCCCAAAGCCCGGTAGATCCACTACAAAGCGCGCTGGATCCGCCAGATAAAAATGCTTAAATTGCGGGGCCCGATCAAGATCCATTACGATGCGCGTATGATCCGGAGCATGCCAGACACGAATATCGTTCAGCCGGGCCGCCTCGGCGGCCTGCAGCATTAAGGTTGCCATTAACAGGCCGACACCACTCAGGCGACTTACCAGTTTTAAAAATATACGACCTTTAGCCATGCTCTTGTAAACACCCTTCGAATTGTGCCTTCGCGTTACCATCTAATTTAATGTGCCTGCCATGTGCGCAATGCTCAATGGTAAATACAACATCAGGCAGCGGTAAAAATCCCGCCGCCTTATCCGGCCATTCTATCAAACAAATGCTTGCGGAGTTGAATAACTCGCGCGCGCCGATCATTTCCAGCTCATCGGCAGATTCCATTCTGTACAGATCAAAATGGTGCACACACATGTGGCTTAAATCGTAGCTTTCCAGAAGGGTAAAAGTCGGGCTGGTCACCATGCCTGTGTAACCCCAACCCGCCATCAGCCCTTTGGCCAAGGTGGTTTTACCGGCGCCTAAATCACCGTCGAGAAAAATGACCTGACCCGGGGATATGCAAGGCGCACACTTTACACCAAATGAGATCATCTCCGACCCCGAGTTGATCCGGAAAGAACGCTTCCCGGCGCGGTAGTTGTTATCGGCCATCGGCCTCCAGCTGCTTAAACAGCTCTGGCAGATGCTCAATAATATCGCTGGAAACCATACCACGCTTTGATTTTTCTTCCGCAACCAGATCACCCGTTTTGGCATGCAAATACACTGCCGCACAGGCTGCTTCATATAACGGCAGGCCCTGGCCAAGCATGGCCACAATCATTCCGCTCAACACGTCACCGCTGCCCGCTGTTGCCATTCCCCAGTTGCCCTGCGTGCATACGGCCAGCACGCCAGAGCTTTGCGCCACAAGGCTACCCTGGCCTTTGAGCACGCATACACCACCGTATTGCTCCGCTATACGTTGGCAGGCCTGCGGCCGGTTTGATTGTATTTCCTTAACACTACAGCCCAGCAGCCTCGCCGCTTCTTTCGGATGAGGGCTCAAAATCCAGTTTTCGTATCGGCAATGCCCGCTTGCCAGAAGATTTAAACCATCCGCATCAAGCAAAAGCGGTAAATTCGCTTTTGTCGCCTGATCCAGAGCACAATCATAAACCGCCCGGCTCCAGTTTTCAGGCTCCATATCGTTGGTGCCGGAATCCGTGCCCAGGCCCGGGCCGATGCATACAGCGTTCACGCTTCCCGGGAATTTAAAGTGCGCATTGTTGCAAATGCCAAGCGTCATTAAAACGGGGCTGGCAAGCGGAATCAGGTGAACGTGTGTTTCACTGGAAACCACGGTTACGCGCCCTACTCCCGAACGCGTGGCCGCAAGTGCCGCCAGGATCACGGCTCCAGGCATACCGGGTTGCCCGCCTACGATGGCGACATGGCCAAAATCGCCTTTGTGGCTTGATGTTTTGGGCACAGGCAACACGCGCTTGATAAAGTCCTCATCCAGCCATTGGCAGGAAGCCCGAACCTGTTGTGAAACGCGGTGTGGAATCCCCAGCGTATCGTAATACAGCGCTCCGCAATAATCAGCACCGTCCCCGGTAAGTAAACCAATTTTCGGTGCCACAAAACAGATCGTCGCATCGGCTTTGATTGCGATACCTAAAATAGCGCCCGTATCACTGTTAATCCCACTGGGCATATCCAGCGCAAATACCGGCACCGAGGACAGGTTAATGCGTTCGAATAGCTGGCTTAAAGGTGCCCCTATATCACGTTCCAGCCCATGCCCGAACAGGGCATCAACGATTAAATCCGCTTCAGCATCAAAGCAACTTTCAATGTTTTCGCTGATTGGTTCACACTCCAGCCCCTGCATGAATGCCTGTTGCTGTGCGCTTTGGGCGGTTCTGGAAGCGGGTGATCCGAACGTGAACATTCGCACCCCATAACCCAGTTTCTTCGCACCGGCGGCCAGAAGATAACCATCCCCGCCGTTA
>JAAELZ010000459.1 GCA_024226105.1 Pseudomonadota bacterium
CAACTAGTTTTAAACTGCCTGGCGAGCCTCTTCTAATAGAGCGCCCAACTTTGACAATGTGATGAGGTTCAGGAGGCGGGACTTCAGTACCGCACATTATTCACCAGCCGGGACTAAAGTCCCGGTTCCAATGTTGGTTAGCTACTTCGGCCTTTGCGCAATCAGCATCTTGATGTAATCAATCCTGGAGGTCACCTCGGCTTCGAGTTGCAGGATTTCATCTTCCAGAATCTGATTCAACTCATCAACATTACTGTTCTTTTCAATAATCTCATCCAGCTCGATAATCGCGTTTGCGAAAACCGGGGCACTCTCATAAACAATCTGAGTCTGTCGGGTTCCACCATCGACCAATACTGATTTTTTAATGCGTGGGAATTTAAAGGTTTTGCTCATCGGTAGAATCGAACCTTTCTTGCGGCTGTATATCACACGAAGCACGTCGACATTGTCCGCCTCGTGCACCGTAAAGCGGGCAATCTGCTTGGGATTAACAACGCCCATTTCAATCAGGTTTGTATGTTTTTTCATAATATTCTCTTTAGCGAGCAATTAGTGCGCCGTAACCTTTTCATATTCCTCAGCTTCACCCCCGGCCTTTTCAAAGCCATGAAGGATTTTCTGAGCTTCCTGTGCCGCATCATTTAGTTCATCGATGGTTAAATGACAGGCAACGATATGGCCTGGCGTATCTTCACGTTCCGGTGCGACCTCAACATCACAGACGCCGTCGATCGCCATCGGGCAGCGATTGTAAAATGGGCAGCCTATCGCAGTAATTTCGACACCGCGAGCAATACCAGCGGCCATTTCGCGTTTTTGCATTGTATCTTCCAGCCAGCCAATTCTCAGCTCCGGCACAGAAGTAATCAATAAACGCGTATAGGGGTGATACGGTGGTTTCATGACCAGATCAACCGGACCCTGCTCAACCACCCGACCCGCATACAACACTACCATTTTATCAGCAAATGCCGCGATTGTTGACAAATCATGAGTGATAAACACAAATGAAACGCCAGTTTTATCGCGCAACTTTCTCAGCAACTGAATCACGTTATCCGCTACGATGCTGTCCAGTGCTGAAGTCACTTCATCACACAACATCACATCCGGTTCGGCAGCAAGATGGCGCGCCAGATTGACACGCTGTTTCTGTCCACCTGATAGCTCAGATGGGTATCGATCAGCAAATATCAACGGCAGTTCAACCATCTCCAGTAATTCATTGACCTTGCCCTGTTTTTCTTTGCCCTTAATGCCTCTATAAAACTCCAGTGGTCGACCCAGTATCTCGCCAATAAGCTGCTTTGGATTAAGCGCCGTATCCGCCATCTGAAAAACAAACTGCACACGACGCAGTTCATCCAGTTCACGTTTTCTAAGATCGCCTTGCAGCAACTTACCATTGAGCTTAACCTCACCCTTTGCCTGAGGAAGCATACCCGCCATAACCTTGGCCAGGGTAGATTTTCCGCAACCCGATTCGCCGATGACACCGATCACTTCGGCGTGTCCGGCCACGACATCAATATCGCGCAGTATGGTTGCCATCGGCAAACCATTGATCATTTTTCCATAACCCGCAGTCATGTCGATAACTTCCATCGCGGGTTTCTTGTCAGATGCCGGTTCTTCCGCTTTCGCTTCCACCTTTGCATCAGCCTTTTCTCTTGCCTCAGCGCCTTTACTCACAGCGGCCATCAGCCGTTTGGTGTATTCGTGGGTCGGGTGATTGATGATCTGATCAACCGTGCCTTCCTCCATCACTTCACCGCTGTATAACACGGTTATGTGATCCGCTACCTGTGCTACCACGGCTAAATCGTGGGTCACGTAAATAGCCGCGGCGTTTTCTTCTCTAATAACTTTCTTAAAGGCTTTGAGCACTTCGATCTGAGTGGTGACATCCAGCGCCGTAGTGGGCTCATCCAGCACCAGCAGATCGGGCTTTCCGCATAAGGCCATGGCCGCCATCAGGCGTTGCAACTGACCACCGGACACCTGGTGCGGATAACGAAAACCGATGCGATTCGGGTCGGGCAGTTCCAGGGCGTGATACAACTCAACCGCACGCTTGGTAGCTTGTTCCTGTGTCAGAACACCGTGCAACACCGCCGATTCTGTAACCTGTTCGCCAATGGTAATCGCCGGGTTGAAGGTCGCGGCCGCGCTTTGCGCAAGATACGCCACTTTATGCCCGCGGATATTGCGTTGCTCCAGTGGGGATAAGGTCAGCAAATCTTCACCATTCAGAAAAACTTCGCCACCGGCAAATTCCAGCCCC
>JAAELZ010000460.1 GCA_024226105.1 Pseudomonadota bacterium
CGTAACGTATATCAAAAGCGCTTACTCGCCGTGCCTTGCGTTCAATCGTTATACCCTGACGGGCGAGTTTGTACAGAGGCTGGCCATTAACCTTAAGCGCAGAATACATCGGTGGCACCTGATCATACTCACCAATATATTTTTCACATGCGCTCCTAATATCCTGTTCCTGCAGCTTGACCGGAGTGGTCTCTATAACCTCACCATCCGCATCCCCGGTATCGGTTATTTTTCCGAGTGTCGCCGTGACGGCATAAGTCTTGTCTGTATCAAGCAGGAAGCTCGAAACCTTGGTGGCCTGCCCAAAACACAACGGCAGCAACCCGGTTGCCAACGGATCCAGCGCCCCCGTATGCCCGCCTTTCTGAGCATTAATCAGATACCGGCATTGCTGCAAAGCTTTGTTTGAAGTGATTCCCTGCTGTTTATCCAGAAGCAATACGCCGTCAATTGGCTCACCTCTTCGCTTCTTACCCCGGCTCATGCCCGAAACACAGCGTCAAATGTACGCTACTGAACAGAATCGATCAGATTAACCAGAGCAATGCCTTCTTTGATCGAGGTATCGTACTCAAAAACCAGCTTTGGCGTACCACGCTGGTTCAACGTCTGACTGAGTTGTTTACGTAAAAAACTTGCGGCACTGTTTAGAGCCAGCATGCTGTCTTCAACCTCGTCTTCCTTGAACACGTTGATATACACCGTAGCTATTTTGTAGTCCTTGCTTAAAACCACAGTAGACACACCCACCATGCCGAGGCGTGGATCGGATACTTCTTTGGTGATCAGTACAGATAAATGCCTTTTAATCTGTTCCGCAACACGCCTACTGCGATCTGACCTTGCCATTAGAGTCTACCCGATTACTATATGAATTCGGCGGCTTAGAGCTTTGCAGCCTGCTCGACAACCTCATACACCTCAATCTGATCGTTCGGTTTGATATCATTATAGTTTTTGATACCAATTCCGCATTCATAACCTGATTTAACCTCATTGACATCGTCTTTAAAGCGTCGCAAAGAGTCGATAGCTCCGTCAAATATGACGACATTATCTCGC
>JAAELZ010000461.1 GCA_024226105.1 Pseudomonadota bacterium
AAATCGTAATCATGCCAGTTTAAAATGGTTTTCTTGCCATTCTGGTGGTTCTCCATGCGGAAATTGTCTGCCCGCCAGTAACCGTTGTACTCCTTATAACCACTAAAATCCAGTGTCTTGAGCAAGCTGTTCTTGCGATCATAAAACTCCATTTTCAACGGCCGGTACTCGGCTTTATCTATCCAGGTAATCTGCCTTGAATAGCCGGAGTTTTCATATTCGGGGTAGCGCTCAGAAACAAAACACTGCAGCCCTTCACCGCAGGCTTCGTCACGCAAATATTTGTAGGAATATTTCTCAACCTCCTGTGAACCCAAATCTTCAAAAGCAAATTCGCTGCCCATAAACGGCCCCGACTGGTTCTTGGAGGAGATACGCTTTACGCGCTTGAGTGCCGGCAAATATAACCACTGATCATCCGGATCCAGGCCGTGAGAAAAAGTCAGCATGGCAGTGCCGGATACGTCCCTTGGTTCTTTAAACAAAGACAGTGATTTGTCACCATCACCCTCTACTTCCAGTTGCCGGGATTCGATTTTTCGCGTACTCGTTTTGCCCGCCCGGTTCTCCAAAATCATCTCCATCTGCGCGCGCAAACTACCCCAGCCGCTATCCCTTTTATCAGACGCAATCGCGATCTCTAACCCCTTATCTTCCGCACTTTGCGCCAGTGCAGATGTGGCAGGCAAAAGGCTGCAACACAGCACGGAGAAAATAATTGTTTTAAAACTCATGTTATGCCCTCTATATAAAATCAGGTTTCATTTGCCGCAATAACGGGGCGCTTGCGTCCGCCTTCCAGCCAGTGATCGAAACGAATTAACATCGCAGGTAATAAAAAGAAATCCACAAACAGTGCCAGGGCGATTATCGCGGACACCAATACCCCCATTTGCGCATTAAGCTGAAAAGACGAAGTAGAAATAACCATAAAACCGGCCACCAGCGCCACTGACGTAGTCCACAGCGCGACGCCTACGGTGGAAAACGCATATTTGACGGCACCCTTCGCATCCAGCCCCTGTTCATGCCTGGCGCGCAGGTATTTGCTCATGAAATGGATTGTGTCATCGACCACGATACCCAGGGTCATTGCGGCCACCACGGACAGGCCCAGACCTATTTCTCCGTCCACCAGCGCCCACACCCCGAAAGCCATGCCAGCGGGTGCAATATTCGGCACCAGGGATAATAGACCATAACGGAAAGATCTAAAAAACAACACCAGTATGAAGGAAATGGCCACCAGTGCGAAGGTTGTACCCGTTAGCATACTGACGATATTACGCATTCCAATATGCGAAAACATCACCGTCGGGCTGGCGCCGATCGTACGAATTTCGGGTGCATTTTCACGTAGCCAGTTATCCGTACGGGTCTCAAACTCAAGCATGTTGCTGGTGGAAATTGTTTCCAGTGTCGCGCTGAGACGGGTTTGGCGTTTATCAATATCGATCTGATTATTTAGATCCAGGCCATACGGTAACGACATCTCATACAACAGCAAATACTGGGCAGCCATGTCACGTTGCTCAGGTAGCTTATACCATTGCTGCTCATCAGCATGCATGCTTTTATTGACTCGCTTGAAAATGTCCGTCAATGTATTCACATGCATCACTTCGGGTTGCTCAAGCAACCAGTCTGAAAAGCGCTGCATCTGAGAGAGGAAATCCGGGTTTGATATTCCGCCAGACTCTGACGAGTCCAGCGAATAGTCAACCCAGTACAAACCGGTAAGATTGTTAACCACAAAATCCGTATCGGTACGAAACTCGACACGTTCATCAAAGTACTCTATAAAAACATCGTTCAATTCATTCTTCGGGATGAAGATCATGGTTCCAACAATAATGACCGACATCAGGGGTAACAGCATGCGCCGTTGTGCCACTACCCAGTCCGCGAAACGATTCATTGATTTCATCCCAAGCGTACTTTCCGACTTTTGTTTAACGGGCAACAGGGTAACCAGCGCAGGCAGGAAAAATACCGCATAAAACCAGGCGAACATGACCCCCATCGCCGAAATATTTCCCAGGTCGTGGAAAGGGGGGGCATCACTGAAGTTCAAAGATAAAAAACCAATAGCCGTTGTCAACGAG
>JAAELZ010000462.1 GCA_024226105.1 Pseudomonadota bacterium
ATCCCAGCCACCGCGCTTCTTGCCGCGTTTGCCGCGAACTTCGATGCTGCTGCGGCTTTCTTTAACATATTTTGTAATGCCTTCTTCCAGCGAAAGTCTGGCCGCCGCTTCATTGCCTGCCAGCGCGTCGGCTTCGGGCGTGTCCGGCATGCTACGCGCGTCGTGGTGGCAGGTACCCCAGCATCCGGCGCGATCGGCATATTCAAGTTCATCGGTGGCAAACATGATGGCAATTTTCATCGGGTTCTCCGGGTCCATTTTGCCGCCGTCGACGAAGGGTACATCGGTGTGCGGGCCGTCATCCCATTCAAACTTTAAGTACAGGTTTTCCGCGTCGTGTGTGGCTTGCATGACCACCGGAATACTGCCGCGTTTCCCGGGGATGGGTGTGGGCTCGGCTTTTTCGCCGGTGACCATTTTCTCACCCATCGCCGCGGTTTCCTGATCATGACAGGATGCGCAGGTATCGCCTGATTTTATAAAGGCGCGGTTACCACCATGATCACGGCCGTTTAAAATCCATTCCATCGAAGTCTGGCCGGGGTAGAACAGCGTGATATCCCGCGAACCTGCTTTGCTCCAGTCTACGTCAAAGCCTCCGGCCCCGGAAGCTGCGGAGGCACCTGCACCTGCACCGGCCGCTGCTGGAGCCGCGCTGCTGGCTGCGGGTGCACTGGCCTCACGTTTAACCGCATCAATATCGGCTTCGCTATCATCAAAACCAATAGTGTATCCCAGTGATACATGGTGGAAACGTGCGTCGGTATAATCATCGTGAATCGCGAAACCCAGGTTATAGCGCCGGTCAGTTGCAAGCATGATATCGCCTTTTGCATCGCTGCTCAGTGGGCGCTTCATTTCAACCACCCAGACACCGCCTTCATTAGAACTCACAACCTCAAAACCCTGGCCGCCGTCCATGACGCGCTGGTCGTAAATGTAACCATCTTCGGTTTTAGCCGTACCGGATGAATAGCGCAACAGGTCCATGACGTGATTGGCGTCGATCTCAGCGTTATTCTCATCGGCTGTTTTGAGCTTGTCCCAGCCCCCGCGTTTTTTACCGCGTTTACCCCGCACTTCGATGGCGGTGCGGCTTTCGGCCACATATTTCGTAATGCCCTGGCTCAGATCAAGATTGCTATCCACTGCAGCGATTGCATCCGCCTCAGGCGTATCCGGCATGGTTCTCGCATCATGATGACAGGTGCCCCAGCAACCGGCTTTATCAGCGTATTCCAGATCATTGGTGGCCAGCATTACCGCCAGTTTAACCGGGTTTTCAGGGTCCATCTTGCCGCCGTCGACAAAAGGAACTGCCACGTGTTCGGTATCCTGCCATTCAAATCGCAGATAAAGATTGGCATCGTCGTGCGCGGCCTGAACGTTGACAGGAATACTGCCGCGTTTGCCCGGGATGGGCGTAGGTTCGGCCTTTTCACCGGTGACCATTTTCTCACCCATGGCGGCCGCCTCCTGATCATGGCAGGAGGCACAGGTATCGCCGGATTTTACGAAGGCGCGCGCACCACCGTGATCACGGCCGTTGAGCACCCATTCCATTGAAGTCTGGCCGGGATAGAATACGGTGATTTCCCGCGAAGGAACATCTGACCAGTCGATTCCAAAGCCAGCGCCGCCGGGTGCTGCGCTCGTTGCTGCAGGTGCCGCATCTGATGCTGAAGCCGCTGCCTGTGCAGCCAGTGCGGCTGCTACAGCCTGCTCAACTCGGGCATTTTCAGCTTCTTTTGCCGATAATCGCGCGTTCGCCAGGCGTTCTTTTTCCAGCTTATCTTTCTCGGCCTGTTCTGCTTCTGCGATTTCTATTGCCTTGAGGCCTTCGATGAACATCTCGGGCACTTCACGAATAAAATCGGGGTTTGGTGCTTCCAGTTCCTCGAGTTCTTCGTCACTTAACAAATCACGCACGTCCGTGTGTGCAATGCCTTTGTGGCAATCAATACAGGTTTGCCCGGTTTCGAAGGCATTGAGGTGTTGTTTACGCGCTCGCGGTTGTTGATATTCAGGGTTCATGGATTCGAGGTTGTGACAGTTTCGACACTCCCTTGAATCGGTCTCTTTCATGGTTTTCCAGACATTTTTTGCCAGTGACAGGCGATGTTCGTCAAATTTCTCCGGAGTATCAATTTTGCCCATCAACCAGTAGTAGACTTCTTTGCTGGCCTGGATTTTACGCACCATCTTATGCCCCCAGGATTTGGGAACGTGGCAATCTGAACACACTGCGCGTACGCCGGTTCGATTGGAGTGGTGAATGGTGGGTACGTATTCCTCGTATACGTTCTCTTCCATCTCATGACAACTAATACAAAATTCCAGTTCGTTGGTGGCTTCCATGGCAGTATTAAAGCCGCCCCAGAAAATGATACCGGCAATAAAAAATACCAGTGCGCTGGCGACCGTCGCGCCCCAGAGGACGCGGCGTGAGAAAAAACTTCTTTTAGGGTGTTCAGTCTTAGTCATTTTCGGGCTCTGAATTTAGGGTTACCTTGGAAATTTGGACATCTATACAATTTTGGCTTGAGTCTAGATTATTTTTATCCAGCCCCAAAGAAAAATAATACAGAAAAAAATAGCGGACATGCGCCTGGTTGCGCATGCCCGCCATTATTCGACGAACTTAGGTTACGTGATTTACACGGTTATAAACGTTGAATTTACCCGTTGGTGCGAAGAAGCCTTTGATGCGGGCTTTTTCTTCCAGCGTCTTGGCGTCAAAGATGATGATCTCACCATTGGGCTCAAGGCTGTCTGCACGGTTCCAGACAGAAGTCCAAACTTCGCTACCATCGGCGTTAAACTCGATGTGTACCGCAGCATAACCTTCTTTCTCGGTCAGGCGAATCGTCTTAACGATTTCACGTGTCTCCTTAGAGATAACCTGAATAGACTGCTGGATTTCCGGCTCTGGGTTTTTGGTCTGATCTGCCCAGACATAATCAGATTTCGGATGCGTGCGAATAAATACGCCTGCGCCGTCTGTTTCAGTCTCAAAGCAAATTTTCCATGCCTGATCAGGATGACCAACCGGGTCATTACCCCATGCAGTCACCAGGCCAACACCCAGGTGAACGGTGCCGCCAACCGGGCCGCATTTTGGGTCGATCCAGTTCGCGCCAGGGCCAGGATGTGGCTTGGTCTGAACGTCGATCATCGCTTCAAGCTTCTGAGTTTCAGAATCAATTACCACCATCTTGTCAGAGGCATTTGCCGCAATCTGGAAATAACGACCGGTCGGGTCATAAAAACCATCGTGCAGGAACTTGGCTGAGTTGATTTGTGTGATCTTTAGGTTATCCAGATCGCTGTAGTCAACCTGCCACATTTGGCCGAGTTCTTTAGCCGCTACCAACCAGGTAGTTGCATTAGGCGTATCATAGATCGCTGCAACACGTGATTCGTTGACATACTCACCGTCAACATTTATTCCGCGAGTAGAGATAACCTTCAAAGGCTCCATCGTCATTGCGTCAACAATTACGAAATGAGGCGGCCAGTAACCACCACCGATGATGTATTTGCCATCGCCAGATACGGCAACGTCACGTGCATCGTAAGCAACCTGTACTTCCGATACGCGCATCTTTTCAGGCATCTGCCACAAGTCAATTTTGGTCAACTTGCCATCACGACCCATGGTGTACCAGAAACGGCCCGGGTTTTCAGCGTGAAGCACATTTGAATGCTCGGTAGTCTTCAATACATGTACTGCGTAGCCGGTGTCGATGTGGGCAACGATTTCATGCTTGTCGCCGTCAACAACGGCCACTTTACCCGCGTCACGCTCGATTACGAGGAAAAAGTTTTCCCAGTTACGTCCGTGCAGAGGCTTGTCAGGATATTCTGCTTCAGGCACGTATACAACACGGCGTTCCTTCATCAGCTCAAGTGACATTTCGGGTGGAACGGGTGGCTCATGCTGGATATAACGCGCCAGCAGGTTGAGCTCGTCTTTGTTGAAGATATCATCAAAGTTGTTCATGCCGCCTTCAGTACCGTAGGTAATGATTTTCTCAAGGCGATCAGTACCTTTCTCAAGGGTATTTTTAGGCTCGAGGCTCTTGCCTGTGGCGCCTTTACGGAGTACGCCGTGACAACCGGCGCAGCGTTGGAAATAAAGGGATTTGGCGGTTTCAAATTCCTCGTCGGTAATGGGTGGCGCTTCGTTCTGCGCGAAGACAGCGGTCGATGTCATTGACATGACTATCGACGTCGCAACCCCCATCGTAGCTTTAGCGAAGAGTGAGTGTTTCATATGGGTAAATCTCCTGTGATTGATTGTTTAGGATATTCTGTACCTAGCTTAGATACTGAGTAAAAGTATCTTCAGTTGCAGGCTCAAAGTCTTTGATCTTCGTCAAGGCGGGGATTGTTAGCCTTTCTTATTATGCCGTTCACGCTATAATTAAGAGTATGACGATGATATTAACCACACTATTGATGGGTGCGCTACTGGTCGGCGCTGTAGTAACCTTTGTCGTGCTCGGCTTTACCCATTTCGTGCCCTGGCTGTTTGTGCTGGCATCCATTGGTGTGGTGGTATTCATAAAATTTCACGAAAAACGCAAGTTTTTAACCTGGAAAGAGGAATATAGCGTTGGTATTGAGGCGCTTGACAAGGATCATCGAAAATTACTGAATCTGATTAACCAGTTTCAAACAGCTGCTTTATATCGTACTGGTATAGAATTTGAGC
>JAAELZ010000463.1 GCA_024226105.1 Pseudomonadota bacterium
ATTGCGCGTACTGGGAAATTATCTCAAGCTGGAAGGGTTCGATTATCTTGACCTGGCGGACGTGCAGGATGATTTCGTGCTCGGTGACGAGCAGATAATTTCACAACACGGTGCCAGGGTGAATGACAGGCCGAATGATATAGACGGCAAGGCTGTTTATCGCTACGTTGAAACACCGATGTATCGTCTTGATGCTACCCTGCGACATGCCGCGGCACTACAACAAACCGCTGATACGCCAGATCCGGCAGTGGGGCTGAATGAAAAAACACTGGCCAGCCTGAAATTGTCACCCGGTGCTGAAGTGAGCGTTCGCCAGGGTGAAATCGAAGTGAAGCTTTCGCTTGAGCAGGACAATCGATTGCCTGACAATCAGGCTTTTATCCCTGCGGGTTATTCCGAGACCTCAGCCCTGAGCGGCTATGAACCCATTACCCTGGAGGCGGGATAGTCATGGTAGATTGGTTACATAACTGGTTATTTACCACCTTCGATTTTTTCCCGGAATGGCTGCTGGTATTAACCTGGACGTTGTGGAAAATTATTGCCATCGTTGCGCCTTTGATGGTGGCGGTGGCGTATTTCACCTATGCCGAGCGCAAATTAATCGGTTATATGCAGGATCGTGTTGGCCCGAATCGCGTGGGCCCGAAGGGCTGGTTGCAACCGATTGCCGATGCGGTGAAGTTGATGTTCAAAGAGATCATCATTCCGAACAAATCGAATAAATACCTGTTCCTGTGGGCACCAATGCTGTCTATTGGCCCGGCGTTGGCCGCCTGGGCGGTAATGCCGTTTACCGATACGCTGGTGCTGGCAAATATCGATGCCAGCCTGTTATTCATTCTGGCCTTAACCTCGATGGGCGTATACGGCGTCATCATCGCGGGTTGGGCTTCCAACTCAAAATATGCCTTTCTCGGTGCGATGCGATCGGCGGCCCAAATCATTTCGTATGAAATCGCCATGGGTTTTGCGCTGGTCGGCGTGTTGATGGTCGCCGGCTCGCTTAATTTACGCGAAATCGTTATGGCACAGGCCGGCGGGTTCTGGCACTGGTACTGGCTGCCTTTGTTTCCACTGTTTGTGGTGTATTTTATTTCAGGCGTGGCTGAAACCAATCGCGCCCCTTTTGATGTTGCCGAAGGTGAGTCGGAGATCGTCGCGGGTTTCCACGTCGAGTATTCAGGCATGACTTTTGCCGTCTTCTTTCTGGCGGAATACGCTAACATGATCCTGATAGCGGCCTTAACCACCTTATTGTTCCTGGGTGGCTGGCAGCCTCTACTGGATTTTGCCCCGTTTACACTAATTCCAGCCTTTTTCTGGTTTGCCGGTAAAACTGCGTGTGTTGCCTTTTTGTTTTTATGGTTCCGCGCCACCTTTCCGCGCTATCGCTATGACCAGATCATGCGCCTGGGCTGGAAAATACTCATTCCGGTAACGTTGGTATGGATCGCGGTGATCGGCATCGTGCGTTTTTATACACCGTTTGGATTCATGGGTTAAGACATGGGCATAGACATTAAACGTTTTATCAAGACCTTCGGCCTGGTCGAGTTGTGTCAGGGGCTGGGCGTGACCGGTCGGCACATGTTTAGCAAGAAATTTACCATCATGTACCCCGAGGAGAAAACGCCCAAATCAGTGCGTTTTCGTGGCCTGCACGCGCAGCGTCGTTATGAAGATGGCTCTGAGCGTTGTATTGCCTGCAAATTATGCGAGGCTGTTTGCCCTGCGCTTGCGATTACCATTGAATCGACCGAATTACCCAATGGTGAGCGGCGTACAAAAAGCTATGATATTGATTTGTTCAAATGTATTTACTGCGGTTTTTGTGAAGAAGCCTGCCCGGTGGATGCCATCGTGCTGACGCATATCCATGAGTTTCATATGGAAGATCCGGCAACAGAGCGTGTGATCGACAAACAGCGATTGCTGGCACTCGGGGATGAGCATGAAGCTTCGATCGCAGCCAATCGCAAGCAGGATATTCCGTACCACCGTTAGAATGAAATAAACAATGACATTTTATCAACTTACATTTTACTTTTTTGCCAGTATCGTCGTGCTGGCAGCCGGTGCGGTGGTGACAGTTAAAAACCCCGTAAAAGCTGCCCTGTTTCTGGTGCTGGCTTTTGTCGGCGCTGCGGGTGTCTGGCTGACCTTACAGGCGGAATTCCTGGCGATTGTGCTGGTGCTGGTTTATGTGGGCGCGGTGATGGTGCTGTTCCTGTTCGTGGTGATGATGCTGGATATCGATATGGCGGTAATGCGTGCGGGTTTTACGCGCTATCTTCCGCTGGGCCTGGTGATTGCCGTGTTGCTGGTCGGACAACTGGTTTTTGTATTGAAGGGTTCATTCAGCGGTGAGGAATTCGCCAATTTACAAATATTGAGTGCGGACTATTCAAATACCAAAGCACTCGGCGCCGTGTTGTATACCGACTATGTGCTGGCGTTTGAACTTGCGGCCTTTATTCTGCTGGTGGCGATGATTGCGGCCATTTCTTTGACCCATCGTAAGCGCGCGATCAAAAACAAACTGGTTGATCCGGCAACCCAGGTCGTGGTTCGCAAAGAGGATAGACTGAAACTGGTCGACCTCAAATCAGAAAAGAGGGTGTCGTCATGATTCCTTTAGCGCACTATCTTATTCTGGGGGCAATTTTATTCGCACTCAGCATCATAGGGATATTCCTGAACCGTAAAAATTTGCTCATAATCCTCATGTCGATCGAGTTATTGTTGCTTGCGGTGAATATGAATTTCGTCGCGTTTTCGGCATTTCTCGGTGATCTCAGTGGGCAGGTATTTGTATTTTTTATCCTTACCGTAGCCGCCTCTGAGGCGGCGATTGGCCTGGCCATTTTGATCGTATTGTTCCGTAACCGGTCGACGATTAACGTTAGCGATCTGGATACTCTGAAGGGCTGATGATGAGCATGCAAAACATTTATCTGACTATCCCGCTGATTTGCCTGCTGGGCTCGCTGATTGCGGGTTTTGGTGGCCACCTGGTGGGGCGCAAGGGCGCACACTGGGTTACTATTCTGGGTGTGTTTGTCGCCTTTGTGTTGTCCGTTGTGGTGTATCGTGATGTGCAGGCAGGCAATACCTTTAACGGGGTGGTTTACACCTGGGCGCTTAGCGGTGGAATATCATTTGATGTCGGTTTTTTAATCGATGCGCTGACCGCAACCATGATGGTGGTGGTGACGTTTGTCTCCCTGATGGTGCATATTTACACCATCGGTTATATGCACGATGACCCTGGCTATCAGCGCTTCTTTGCGTATATCTCCCTGTTCACCTTTTCCATGCTGATGCTGGTTATGTCCAATAATTTCCTGCAGCTATTTTTTGGCTGGGAAGCGGTGGGACTGGTATCGTATTTGCTGATCGGTTTCTGGCATGAGCGGGAAACCGCGGTGTTTGCCAACATGAAAGCCTTCCTGGTGAACCGCGTCGGTGATTTTGGTTTTCTACTGGGCATTTCAGCCATCCTGTATATTTTTGGTTCACTCGATTACGCTGCGGTCTTCAGCCAGGCGGATTCGATCAAAACCGCTACCGTGGATACGCCTTTTGGCGAGATGCTCTGGATTACAGTGATTTGCCTGTTGCTGTTTGTCGGTGCGATGGGTAAATCCGCCCAGGTACCTTTGCACGTCTGGTTGCCCGATTCAATGGAGGGTCCGACGCCCATCTCGGCTTTGATCCACGCTGCGACCATGGTGACCGCCGGTATCTTCATGGTGGCGCGTATGTCGCCGCTGTTTGAATTATCCGAAACGGCTCTGTCCTTCGTGTTGGTAATCGGCGCGACCACTGCAATATTTATGGCTTTGATTGGTCTGGTACAGAACGACATTAAACGTGTGGTCGCATATTCAACGCTGTCGCAACTGGGTTATATGACGGTCGCGCTGGGTGCATCAGCCTATCCGGTGGCAATATTCCACCTCGGCACGCATGCCTTTTTCAAGGCCCTGTTATTCCTGGGTGCAGGTTCGGTGATTATTGCCATGCATCACGAGCAGGATATGCGCAAAATGGGTGGCCTCAAATCAATTATGCCCCTGACGTATATCACCATGGTGATCGGTTCCCTGGCCCTGGCCGGGATGCCACCCTTTGCGGGCTTTTTCTCAAAGGATTCGATAATTGAAGCGGTTCATGCCAGCCAGATTGCAGGTTCCAGCTACGCCTACTGGGCGGTATTACTCGGCGTATTTGTGACCGCCTTTTATTCTTTCCGCCTGATATTTATGACGTTCCACGGTAATAATCGGGCGGATGACCATACCCGCAAGGGCCTGCGAGAATCTCCGGGGGTAGTGGTCTGGCCGCTTATTCTGCTGGCGATCCCATCAATTATTGCAGGCGCGATGTTCTTTGAACCGATGTTGTTCGGAGAGTTTTTCAAGGGCTCGATTTATATTGCGGAAGGGCACAATGCACTTGAAGAGATGACCAGCGCCCATCACGGTGCGCAGGGTATTTCGCTTATTTTGGGAAGCATTGCTCACGGTATAAAAACACCGCCTTTCTGGCTCGCGTTGAGTGGCATTGTGTTCGCCTGGTGGTGTTACATCAAGCAACCGGAGTTACCCGGCAAAATCGCCGCAAGGTTCGCACCAGTCACACGCCTGCTTGAAAATAAGTACTGGGTGGATGAATTTAATCAGGCCGTGTTTGCCAACGGGGCCGTCATCCTGGGCAAGAAATTGTGGAAGGGTGTAGACGCCGGGTTGATTGACGGCGTGATTGTTAATGGTGGTGCGAATCTGATTGCAAGCTTTGCGGGCAAATTACGGCAGATTCAATCGGGTTATATTTATCACTATGCCTTTGCGATGATGATCGGCCTGGTGTTGTTAATCGCGTACGCGATCTGGTTCTGATATGAGCAACTATTTGTTAAGCATACTGATCTGGTTGCCGATTATCGGTGGCGTTGGCGTGCTGTTTTTCTCAAAGCCTGAGCAGGCTGGAACTGCACGTTGGTTAAGCCTGGGTATATCGTTGCTGGTGCTGGCGCTGAGTATTCCCCTGTGGACGGGTTTTGATACGTCTACCGCTGCGATGCAGTTTGTAGAGAAGGCGGACTGGATTACGCGTTTCAAGATTCAGTACCACCTGGGCGTAGATGGCATCGCCATGCCGTTGATATTGCTTACTACCCTGCTAACCCTGGTAGTGGTGATCGCCGGTTGGGAAGTCATCCAGAAACGTGTGGCGCAGTATTTTGCCGCCTTCCTTATCATGGAAGGTGTGATGATTGGTGTGTTTGCCGCGCAGGACGCGATTCTTTTTTACCTGTTCTGGGAAGTCATGTTAATACCGATGTTTTTGATCATCGGTATCTGGGGCGGCCCCAATCGCATTTACGCAACCATTAAGTTCTTTTTGTATACGCTACTGGGTTCATTGTTGATGCTGGTGGCGCTGCTGTATTTGTACAATAAATCTGGCGGTTCATTTGCGATTGCAGATTATCACCAGCTTGCGCTGCCGATGGGGGTTCAGAAATGGATTTTCATGGCTTTCTTCATGGCCTTTGCGGTGAAAGTGCCGATGGTGCCGGTGCATACCTGGTTACCGGATGCGCACGTTGAAGCGCCCACGGGTGGTTCCGTCATACTGGCAGCGATCATGTTAAAAATGGGAGGCTATGGTTTCCTGCGTTTTAACCTGCCGATCACTCCGGATGCCAGCCATGAACTGGCCGGTTTTGTCATAACGCTGTCTCTGATCGCGGTTATTTATATCGCCTTTGTTGCGCTGGTGCAGGGTGACATGAAAAAGCTCATCGCCTATTCCTCTATTTCGCACATGGGTTTTGCGACCCTGGGTTTCTTTTTGTTCAACCAGATGGCGCTGGAAGGCGCAATGGTGCAAATGATTTCGCACGGTTTTATTTCCGGCGCGATGTTCCTCGCGGTGGGCGTTTTATACGATCGTCTGCACTCCCGGGAGATAGCGGCCTATGGGGGTGTTGCCAAGGTAATGCCCAAGTTTGCTTTTTTCGCGGTTTTGTTTGCAATGGCCAATGCCGGGTTACCCGGCACTTCAGGTTTCGTCGGAGAATTCCTGGTGATCCTGGGAACTTTCCAGGTCAGCGGTTGGTTGGCTGCATTGGCAGCACTTACACTTATCCTGGGCGCGGCTTATACACTATGGATGGTTAAGCGCGTGATGTTTGGTGCTGTGGACAAAGACAGTGTCGCCGGGCTGCTGGATTTAAATCGCCGGGAAATGCTATTTATGTCTATTCTGGCAGTGTTTACGCTGGCGCTCGGCCTCTGGCCTAACCCCTTGCTGGATGTGATGCGTGTAACGCTTGAGAACCTGCTTGAACATGTCGCGGTATCAAAACTATGATGTTACTTAATACAGCGACAGCCGTCCCTGAAATGCTGATCGCGGGCATGGCCTGCCTTATCCTGATGGTTCGCCTGTTCGATAAAAGTTCGCGCCCCAATTTCAATTCCTTCGCATTGAGTACGGTAACACTAATTTGTGCCGGCTTGCTGGCAGTAGTGGGCGGCCAGCCCGAGCAGACTGTTTTGGCGTTCAACGGTGCCTTTATAGCCGATTCGATGTCCTACGTGGTCAAAGGGTTTATCGCATTCATCAGTGCGGCCGTATTCATTTATGGTGCGCGTTATAACGCAGATCACGGGTACTTTAAAACCGAGTTTTACGTGCTCGGCCTGTTTGGCGTCGTCGGCATGATGATAATGGCCTCAGCTGCTCACCTCCTGACCTTATACGTTGGTCTTGAGCTGTTCTCTCTGAGCCTGTATGCGATGGTCGCCTTTTTTAGAGATTCGCGAGTGGCTTCTGAAGCTGCGATCAAGTATTTCATTCTGGGTGGCCTGGCATCGGCAATTTTACTCTATGCGATGTCGCTATTGTACGGCCTGACCGGTTCACTTGAGATTGCAGAGATCGCCGAAAAACTGGCGCTGCTTGAATCGGGTAACCTGGGACTTACGCTGGCCATTGTGCTGGTCGTGGTGGGCCTGGCGTTTAAGCTCGGTGCCGTGCCTTTTCATATGTGGGTGCCCGATGTGTATCAGGGTTCGCCAACCTCGGTTACCGCTTATCTGGCCGCTGCCCCCAAGATTGCGGCCTTTGCCATGGTGATTCGCCTGCTGGTTGACACATTGCAAATCGGCCATGATCAGTGGCAGGGTATGCTTATCATTCTGGCACTGTTATCG
>JAAELZ010000464.1 GCA_024226105.1 Pseudomonadota bacterium
AACTTACTAATAGTGGTTTTAATATGAAAAATCAAACATTGTCACAATTGCTTGATGGCGAACTCAACTCCGATGAAATGGAAGCGGCGCTGGATAACATCCTGGCGGACCCCGAATTGCAGAAATCATGGCATAGCCTGCATACGCTACGCTCGGTAATCAGAGATGATAGTACAAATGCCAGCTGTAACATTGTGGGCAGGGTGGCAAAGGCACTTGAAAATGAACCAGCGATTATTGCGCCTGACAATCTAAAACCGAAAAAATCTGCGCTTAATCAGCCCGGGGAAAATGTTGTTCAGATCGGCGCATGGCGGAATAAAGCGCTTTCCTATGCTGCGATCGCGGCATCATTTGCAGCTATTGTAATGGTTAGTTATTCACCCGAAAAAACGGAGGCACCGGCGGTCGCTGATTCCGCGATAAAGGCGGCACCCTCACAGGCGCTAGAGCAGGAGTTTCAGTCAATGGTCGTACAACACGGCGAGTTTTCAGGTGCTGCTGCTTTAAACGGGCTGGTGGCCTATGCCAAGGTGGTTAACGGTTCAACCGGTGGCGAAACACGCTAGACGGAATAGTTAGAAAATGATCTTAAAATACCCTCTGCCCGCTCGCTTTGCCCTTATTTTCTGCGCTGGAATTCTAATTCTGGCCGGCCCGGTCCGGGCTCAATCTGATGATGGCATGGAATTGTTGAAACAGATGAGTGCCGCGGCGCATGGACTCGACTATTCGGGTGAATTTGTGTATGTGAAGGAAGGAATAATTTCCAGCATGAAAATTGCGCATATCAGTGCCACAGAAACCAGAGGTAGCCAGCAAAAACTCATGGCGCTTGACGGGTCGATGCGTGAGATTATCCAGCAGGATGATGAAGTTGAATGTGTTTTGCCGGATCAGGGCATGGGTCTGCGGGAAAAACGTCAGGCCAGGCAGTTATTTACATTAAATATGTCAGACAAGGTTGAGAACATCGGTTTGTTTTACAGGGTAGATCGCATTGGGTCAACACGCGTGGCAAACCGGAACTGCGAGCAGGTAATAGTGAGCCCCAACGACAGTTATCGCTACGGTTACAGCCTGTGTATCGATAGTGAGAACCAGTTGTTGCTCAGCTCGGAGCTTAAAACACGGGATGAAGAGATACTGGAAAGTTACAAGTTTATCGGCGTTAATTTCAACAAGGTCGAAACATCGGCGATTAGTTCACAAACGCCGCCTAAAACGCTTAGCTGGATAGATGACAAACCAAAAGACAGTGTCGCAATCGTTAGTGCCTCTGAACCCGGGTTGAAGTGGCGAGTGAGGCCAAATAAAAGCGGCTTTGAGCTCGAACACTATATAAAACGTATCTCGCCCGTAATGCAGGCGGAGATTACCCACCTGGTGCTGGGGGATGGTCTGGCGCAGGTTTCGGTATTTATTTCGCCTGCGGATGCCAGCGCTAATAAATCTGAGGCAGCGTTAAGCATGGGTAGTATTAATAGTCATACGCGCAAAGTAAACAACAGCATGATTACCGCGGTTGGAGAAGTACCGAGGGAGACGGTCATCCTTATCGCTGAGCATACGGAATCTTATTAGTAAAAGGCGGGTGTTGTGCTATTCTCCGCGTTTTGATTTTGGACATTTTGTTCACTGAATATGGCTGGCAAAACGCTTTACGATAAGCTCTGGGAAGACCACCTGGTTCATCAGGATGATGAGGGCACCGCGCTGATCTATATAGATCGACACCTTGTTCATGAAGTGACCTCCCCGCAGGCTTTCGAAGGTCTTCATATCGCCGGGCGTCAACCCTGGCGCACCGACTCTATCCTGGCCGTTCCCGATCACAATGTGCCCACGCTCGCAGATACACAGATCAGCGACCCGATTTCACTACTGCAGATTGAAACCCTGGATAAGAATTGCCAGCATTTCGGAATAAATGAATTTCGTATGCACGATATTCGTCAGGGAATCGTGCACGTCATAGGCCCCGAGCAGGGCGCGACGTTACCGGGCATGACGGTGGTGTGCGGTGATTCGCATACCTCTACTCACGGTGCTTTTGGTGCGCTGGCATTTGGAATAGGAACATCCGAAGTAGAGCATGTGCTTGCAACTCAGTGTCTTTTACAGCGTAAGTCAAAAAATATGCGCATTAACGTCAGCGGCAGCTTAGGGCCCGAAGTAACTCCAAAAGACGTGGTGTTAGCGATAATAGGTGAAATCGGTACGGCGGGGGGAACGGGTTACGCGATTGAGTTTGCCGGGCCCGTATTTGAAACAATGAGCGTAGAAGGGCGCATGACGGTGTGTAATATGGCCATAGAAGCGGGCGCGCGTTCCGGTATGGTGGCGGTCGATGAAAAAACCATAGAGTATTTTAAAGGCAGACCATTTGCACCGACCGGGCCGAGTTGGAACGATGCTGTGGCTGAATGGGCGCAATTGCACAGTGATGAAGACGCAGTTTTTGATCTTGAATTCACCCTGAAAGGGGAGGATATGGTTCCGCTAATGACCTGGGGCACCTCTCCCGAGATGGTGGTGCCCATCTCTGCGTTTGTTCCAGATCCGCAGCAAGCACCTGAAAACAAAAAGGAAGGAATGATTAATGCTAATAAATACATGGGGTTATCAGCTAATCTTAAAGTTAATGACGTCGCCGTAGATAAGGTTTTTATCGGTTCCTGCACGAATAGCCGAATTGAAGACTTACGTAGCGCGGCCAGCGTTGCAAAAGGCCGCAAGATCGCGGACAACATTAAGCTGGCGCTGGTGGTGCCCGGCTCCGGGTTGATTAAGCGTCAGGCCGAACAGGAAGGCCTGGACAAAATATTCATAAATGCCGGTTTTGAATGGCGAAACCCTGGTTGCTCCATGTGCCTGGCGATGAATGATGATCGACTTGAGCCCGGTGAGCGTTGTGCCTCTACCTCTAACCGGAATTTTGAAGGGCGGCAGGGGCCGGGGGGGCGCACCCATCTGGTATCACCTGCGACAGCCGCTGCA
>JAAELZ010000465.1 GCA_024226105.1 Pseudomonadota bacterium
AAGAGTAGTCGCGTTGCCGGCTCCTACCGAACGAGAACAAACCCAGTGGTATTTTCAACGCTATGTCGCGCACCTGCCGGCGGCGGGTGAAATTGTTATCCTTGACCGTAGCTGGTATAACCGCGCCGGCGTTGAACGTGTAATGGGTTTTTGTACGGATGACGAATACGATGATTTTATGCGCGCCTGCCCGAACTTTGAACGCATGTTAATCCGCAGTGGCATCAGGGTCATCAAATACTGGTTTTCTGTGAACGACACTGAGCAGGAAAAACGCTTCCAGGCGCGCATGGATACTTCAACCAAGCGCTGGAAACTAAGCCCCATGGATCTGGAATCGCGTGATCGCTGGCAGGCCTACTCTAAAGCGAAAGATGCGATGTTTGCCTATACCGACACCAAGCAAAGCCCCTGGTATGTGGTCAACGCGGATATTAAAAAACACGCCAGGCTAAACACCATGGAACACCTGTTATCGCTGTTTGATTATCAGGATCTCACGCCGAAAAAGTTTGAACTACCCGTTCGTGCGGGCATAAAAGGAGAGTACGTGCGTTCGCCGATAGATGAACAGACGTTTATTCCGGAAGTATATCCGAAGCCGAAAATAGTTACGCCAGCCGAAAAGGCCTAGTAGTTGCAGGTAACACTCCCCGTCAAAAAACAAGGGGCCGAGGGAGGGTTTTGAGGTACGTGCTAAAAATCAGGAATCACCCGTAATTTGGGGCTGCTAAATCCCCCTCGATCCCCCTTTTCCCAAGGGGGAAGTTAGGGAGTTAAATCGCCAGGTATTCGTGCCGCAGTTCCTTATTTTCCAGCACTTCCTGCGCGCTGCCGTCATACACCACGACACCGGTATCGAGTATCACCGCACGATCCGCCAGCTTAAGGGCCGCGACGGCATTTTGTTCAACGATAATTGAAGTGAAACCAAGCTGTTTCAACTCCAGAAGGATGGTCTCAATTTCGCGTACGATAGTCGGCGCCAGGCCCTCATAAGGTTCATCCAGCAATAATATTTTAATGTCACGTGCCAGTGCCCGTGCCACCGCAAGCATTTGCTGCTCACCGCCCGACAGGGTTGTGCCCATTTGCATACGGCGTTCGGCCAGCCGCGGAAAATGCCCGTAAATCTGCTCAAGGGGCCAACCTTTGGGCTCTTCTATCTGAGCCAGAATCAAATTCTCTTCAACGGTCAGGCCTGGAATAATAGCACGATCTTCCGGCACCAGCTGTATCCCTGCCCGGGCAGCCTGAAAATCCTTCATCTCGTGCACAGCCTCGCCCTGAAGATAAATCTCGCCTCCGCGAACTTCAGGTTCTGCAGCCCTTGCAATGGCCCGCATGGTAGAGGTTTTGCCCGCTCCATTACGACCCAATAAAGCCAGTATCTCCTTCTCGTTGACATCAAAAGAGACGCCCTGAACGATATAGGATTCGGCGTAATAGGCGTGAATGTCCCGCACCGAGAAGTACGGCATTTGTTGATCTGCTTTTAGCTTGTCACTTATCGGTTTATTCTCACTCATCGTCAGCGGCCTCGCCCAGATAGGCTTCTTTAACTTTTGGATTGTTTTTCACTTCTTCAGGGGTTCCTTCTGCGATAATCCTGCCCTGTGCCAGTACAGAGATATAGTCAGCCAGGGAAAAAACCACGTGCATATCGTGCTCGATAATGACCTTAGTCATGCCGCGCGCTTTGATTTTTTGCAGCAATTCAATTGTCTTGTTGGTATCGTGACGCGCCATACCTGCCGTGGGCTCATCCAGAAGCAATAGACGCGGATGCTGTATCAGGCACATCGCCAGTTCCAGACGGCGTTTATCGCCACGTGAAAGCGCCGAAGCAAGATTGCGCATCTGACCTGCCAATCCGACATCTTCAAGATAGTGTTCTGCCTCTTCCAGCACTTCTTTGTCACGTCGCAGGCTCGCGAAAGGTGCGAATTTAAAGCTTCCGTCACGGCTGGATAGCACCGGCAACATGACATTTTCAATCAGCGGCAAATCTGGAAATATCTCGGGCGTCTGGAAAACCCGCGCGATTCCCATCTGGTTAATCTCGTGCGGTTGTTTACCCGTCACAAGCTCACCGTCAAAGGTTACCGTGCCACGATCCGGTTTAATAAGCCCGACACAGACATTGAGCAGGGTTGATTTTCCAGCGCCGTTGGGCCCAATGATGGCGTGTGTTTTGCCTTCTTTTACCGAAAGATCCACATCGGACAAAGCGAGCAGGCCACCAAAACGTTTTTCAACATCATCTACGTGAAATATGGTGTTTTCCATTATTCGCCCTCCCCTTTTGATTCGGGTGCCGGTGCCTGACTTTGCTCGCCTCTTTTAGCGGAAAATCTCGCCATAAGTTTAATGAACCCGGAAACCAGGCCACCTGGCAGAAATATCACAATCAACATAAATACCAGGCCCAGGGTTAAGTGCCAGCCTTCGCCAACAAATGGAGATACCACGTGCGTGGCAAAAGACTGCATGCCTTCGGGCAACCAGGAAAACATTTCTAACAGCTTTTGATCGCCGATAGAGGAGAAAATATTCTCGAAATATTTAATCACGCCAGCGCCGATAACCGGGCCGATCAGGGTACCCAGCCCCCCCAAAATCGTCATCAGTACTACTTCACCCGATGCCGTCCACTGCATGCGTTCCGCACCCGCCAACGGGTCTGTGACCGCCAGCAACGCGCCCGCGAGACCGGCATACATGCCGGATATAACGAAGGCGGCCAATAAATAGGGGCGCGGATTAAAACCCGTATACTTCATTCGATGCTGATTGGATTTAATGCCACTTAAGGTCAGGCCAAAGGGTGAACGAAAGATTTTAAGTGAAATCCAGAAACAAATTATCAGGACCACTGCGCAGAAGT
>JAAELZ010000466.1 GCA_024226105.1 Pseudomonadota bacterium
CCGTAGAGAGTTGGTTTGCTCATTAGTGGTTCTCCTTTCGCGTGTAATAGTAATGGTTGCCTGTAATCCGCAATTAGTTCGAGTCAGATGACAGTATTCGCTAATATACTACATCCACTTTATCAGGCGATGGAAAATTATGGCCTGTCTCCATTACTTTTAAATTACAATACGGCTACTCCGTCGGACATTAAACAAAAACTTTTTATGACAATCGCAAACGATTATCTACAGTTAATGTAAAGCATCGGTGCAAAGTTAGAGATACCTCCGGTAGAAGAAATCCACATTGCGCCTTTTGACCCTGATCCTGAGAAAAGCAGCAAGTTTGGCGCTAAGTACAGTGGCTTGATCAACGAATCACCTGTTCAGTTAGCAAATACGCGAAATGGGCATAGCTTTAACCGTCATTGAACTGGATGAGCAATGGTTGCAACAGGGTGATCGTTTCGAGGTCACCATGCAGCCGGAAAAACTTGGAGATTGCAGCAAGGTTATTTGTACAGGCACCGTGCTTGTTAACCAGACTCTTGACGATTTACTGCCCCATTTTAGCAATGCCAGCCAGGTATTTATTGTCGGCCCGACCGTGGGATGCCTGCCTGACCCGCTGTTTGATCGGGGAATTACCCACCTCGGCGGGAGCACTGTTTTGAATAAAGCTCAATTTCTCCAATTGTGGCAGGCGCAGGAAAGTGGCGCGACTCTAGCAGACGCTATGTGCTGAGCAGGGATTCGGCTTACCCGGGTTGTTTGCAGCTCCTGAGTCACGCGGGCTGGTAGTTTATTCGCTACCAAATAGATTGAATAAATTGAGGCTGGTTTCATAAACGACTTCTCTAGCGGTTTCAATTTTGGCGTCGATGAGTCGAAGGTAAACCTGCATCTGGTGGTGTTGCAGGTTTGCCTCGTTCAAAGCTTGCTGGGTAAAACGCGTTGCGCGTAACATACTGTTGACACCTTGCAGTACGGCGTACTGATTGCCATCCAGCAGGATCAGCTCTATTCCGGCATGCCAGTAAATATCCAGGTCATTGATATCCAGAGGGTCGAATAAAGGCACCAGCGGAACAATATCTTTATCGGTAACTACACGAATAATATCCAGGGAATCCAGACTGGACGCACCGGATAAATTGGTAACTTTCGGCTGGCCAAAGGTGGTTACCTGGTTTACCTCGAATCCATTGCCATCAAGTATGGCGGCAAGGATCATTGCAACCGCGCCACCTAGACTATGCCCGGTCGTATTAATGCGATAGTCCTTTTTGAGGAATGGTTTTAATCCGGTATATACCTGTCTCGCAGCATTAGAAAATCCCTGGTGCAAATATATGTTTGTGCTTTTATCCAGCACTAGTTTTAAGGCCAGATCGAGTATCGCATTTTCGATATTTGCGGTGCCGCGGACGGCAATTGTCTGGGTCTTCAAGGCCTCATTGCTGACCAGGATAAAGCTTATCTGGATATCGGCAAGCTCATGGTACAGGTCGAGCGAATAGTCAGGTGGTAATGTTGAATTATGTATTTGTTCTTCAGATAGATAGGCAGCGTGCGACAGTAAAGCCTGCTCGCGGATGTGGCTAAAATCAAATTTTTGCGTACTACCCTGACCGGCTAAAATCTGGCTACCGGAGCATAGAACTAACAGTAATAGAACAAACTTTAAAAAAACTCTATTCAAGAAAGTCTTTCATCCAGCGGTTGTAATCGTCGCTGCGTGACAAACGATCAATCAGCTCATTTTGTGGAATACCTTCGAGGTCTGAGGGTCTTACGCCCTGTCGTAGTGCTTTGAGCGTGTTGAAAGTCGCCTGTATTGCCGCCATAGCCGGTTGATGGCCCTGCAGGCAGATTTTGACCCCCATCGTGGCCAGGTAGCCGCTGTGTTTTATTGCGACCCCGGCGCCACCGAGGATGATCGGAAGCCTGCAAACTTCTGAGATCGATTCAAGCTGTTGTTTGTCAGAAATGCCAATGAGAAAAATAGCATCGACGCCAGTATTTTGATATGCCTCAATTCTGGCCAGCGTATCTTCCAGACCATTCACCTTGATGGCACTGGTTCGGGCCGCGATTACTAACGAAGAGTCCTGTCTTCCAGCCACGGCCGCTCGCATTTTTCCAACGCCTTCATCTATGGCAATCAGGCGGGTTTTACCGCTACTGCCGAACGGTCTGGGTAGATCGGTGTCTTCGATTGACAAGGCTGCGACTCCAGCGGTTTCGAGTTCCTCGACGGTACGTTTAACGTTTAAGGCATTGCCGTAACCATGATCGGCATCGACCAGTAACGGTAGCTCGCTGGCTCGGTTGATCCGGTAGGCCTGCGCGGCAAATTCACTCAGGGTAAGCAGGATGTGATCAGGGTCACCCAGTACAGTTAGCGATGCGACGGAGCCTGCAAACATGCCAACCTCGAAACCCAGTTCCTCGGCGATACGTGCCGATACCGGATCGAACACCGAACCGGGATAAACACAAACGTTACTATTGAGTTGTGCGCGAAAGCGTTCGCGTCGATTTTGCCAATGCATAATAAAAGTTCTTTCAGATGATGCGAGATTACAATATGGGCGATCATACACGCTAGTGAACTTCGGGTACTAATTCGGAATTTAAATTGTTATGGATCTAGTCCGACAGACTCCTAGCACTGCCCATTACCCACAATTAGAGCTGGACAAGATACATTCGCTAGCGCATGCTTAGAGAATGCATAGACAAAATCAAATAAAGCGAACGCTTTGCGAACCCTCCAACATTGAATACATCCGTCATCTACTGATGAATGAAGAGATTCCCCACAGAACTGATCTGGCCGCACGAGCCTGCGAACAGTTTGAGTTTCTTGACACGCGTGGTCAAGCACAGATCAGTGGTTGTCTGAAAGCGCTGCGTGAACTTCAATGTGCCGGGCATTTTACTTTGCCAGCTGCGCGGGTAAAACCTGGCCCCAAAACCCCTGGTCGTTTATCGGCTCCGCTCCCACTGCCGCACGGTGTCCCACCGAAGGCGGGTGATGTTCGAGGACTTAAACTGATGTTGGTGCAAACGGCTGATGACATGAAGGTCTGGAATGAGCTGATGATAGAAGAGCATCCTTTAGGGGTGGGGCCGTTGGTCGGCAGACAATTACGCTACCTCATCGACTCCCATCACGGCTGGTTGGGGGGGTTCGGATTTGCCGCTCCTGCCCTGCAATTGGCTGATCGTGATCAGTGGATTGGTTGGGATAGGGAGCAACGCCGGGCCTATCTGCACCTGGTTGTCGGCATGAGCCGTTTTTTGATTCGCCCCAGCGTACAATGCCATAACCTGGCCTCAAAGGTTCTGGGCATGAGCCTGGCGGTATTGGCCGATGATTTTGAGCAAAAATACTGTTATAGGCCTTTACTGATAGAAAGTTTTGTGGATATTGCGCATTATTCAGGCACCTGCTATCGGGCAGCAAACTGGATAGAAATCGGCCAAACAAAGGGTCGAGGCCGACAAGATCGTTTTTCTCAGAAAGCCTTGAATCCCAAAGCGATCTATATCTACCCGGTCGACCCTCACTTTAGACAGCAAATGGGGTTAGCCACGCCTGCTGGGCTGGGAGCCTTGGAACCGGGCGAGGGTTTGGATGGCGCGCAATGGGCGGAACATGAATTTGGTGGAGCATCACTGGGAGATAAACGATTGAGTAAAAGGCTGATCAAGGTGGCCGCCGCCAAAGCAGAGATGCCGGCTCGCGCCTTTAGTGGCGTGGTCAAAGGAAATTGGGCCGCTACCAAGGCCTACTATCGCATGATTGACCAGCCGGAAGCGTCAGAATTTAATCTACCCAATATCCTGGCACCGCACCGCGAGCGAACCGCCCGTCGAATGATGGGCCAAAAAACCGTGTTATGTTTACAAGATGGCAGTGAACTGAACTACACCAACCTGGATAAGTGTCGCGGTTTGGGTGATTTGAAAGCCAACCAGACCGGGGCAAAGATGCGCGGGCTTAATTTGCATTCGACGTTTGCCGTTGCGCCCAATGGGCTTCCTTTAGGCGTGCTAAAGGCACAGTGTATTGCGCCGCAAGTCAAACCTGCTGACGATAAAAGGAAACCATCGGCGATTCCAATTGAAGAAAAAAAGACCTTTGTCTGGATCGAGCATCACCGTGATCTGGTGGAGTTGTCCAAACAGATGCCACAAACACAACTGGTCAATGTGTGTGACCGGGAAGCTGACTTTTTTGAGTTATTTGACGAGCAAAGAAAAAGCCCTTGTGTTGAGCTACTCATACGGGCTCAGCATAATCGCAATATCGACGAGGAACCGTTTAAGTTATTTGTGGCCGCACGCGAGGCACCTGTGATCAGCCGGGTTGGTGTGTCTATTCCTCGGCACAGTGCTCGATCCAAAAAAAGTAAACAAAAAGCCCGGGATGCCAGACCGGGACGATTGGCGGATTTGGCCATCCGTAAAATACACATTCAACTCCCGCCCCCTGAGTATTATGCTGATAAAGAACCGATTGATATTTTCCTGGTGCATGCACTCGAGGAAAACCCGCCACCGAACACCGAAGCGATTGAGTGGTTTCTTCTGACAACGATCAATATTGCTTCGGCGGAAGAGGCTGAACAATGTTTACGCTGGTATACCTTACGCTGGCGTATTGAAGACTGGCATCGAGTACTGAAATCGGGTTGTCGTATAGATGATCTTGCTCATGAAACGGCTGAACGTTTACGCCGTGCCATCGCGATCAATCTGGTGATTGCCTGGCGGATTATGTTGATGACATTACTGGGTCGGGAATCGCCTGAGCTTCCAGCTGAAATACTCTTCTCAGATGTCGAATTGCGAACGCTGCAGGCTTACGCTAAAAAAAAGGATTGAAGCCAGCATTATTACTGGGTGAAGCGGTAGAACTGGTCGCCAATATGGGGGGATATCTTGGGCGTAAGAGTGATCTGTCGCCCGGACATCAGATACTATGGCAAGGGTATACGGTGTTTCAGCTGATGTGCGAAGGATTCTCGTTGTTGGAGGACGGATAATGTTATCCAGTAAACTTTATGGGTAATGGGCAGAG
>JAAELZ010000467.1 GCA_024226105.1 Pseudomonadota bacterium
ATGACACCGATTCAGGCGCAAAGCCTGCCCGATATTCTGGCGGCTAAGGATGTGATTGGACAGGGTAAAACGGGCTCCGGGAAAACGGCCGCCTTTGGTTTGGGTGTCCTGCAAAAGCTGCAAATAAAGCAGTTTCGCGTGCAGGCACTGGTATTGTGCCCGACGCGTGAACTGGCGGATCAGGTTGCAACGGAAATTCGCCGGTTGGCGCGTGCCATCCAGAATGTCAAAATAACCACCTTAACCGGTGGTACGCCTCTGGGTCCGCAGATCAGCTCATTAAAAAATGGCACGCACATCGTAGTGGGTACGCCGGGACGTATCGAAGATCATTTACGTAAAGCCAGCCTGAGCCTTGAGTTTGTGAATACTCTGGTTCTGGATGAAGCGGATCGAATGCTGGAAATGGGCTTTCAGGAAACCCTTGATGCGATAATTGCGCAGACCCCTGTTCAGCGTCAGACCTTATTGTTCAGTGCGACTTTTCCGGAAGAAATTAAGCGTATCGTGAAACGTATTATGCGGGATCCGCTCATGGTTAAGGTGGAATCCACCCACGACAATGCGGTGATACGCCAGCAATTTTACAAAGTGAAGGACGAAGCGCACCGCATGATTGCCTTGCGCATGTTGTTATTACAGTTCAAACCGGAATCGAGCCTGGTATTTTGCAATACCAAACGCGAAACGCAGGAGGTGGCCGATCAACTTAAGGCACATGGCTTTAGTGTGCTTGCGCTGCACGGTGATCTTGAACAGCGTGATCGTGATCAGACCCTGATACGTTTTGCCAATAAAAGCGCCTCGATTCTGGTGGCGACCGATGTCGCGGCGCGCGGGCTGGATATTGACGGCCTGGATGCCGTTTTTAACTATGAGATTGCACGCGACACCGAGGTGCATGTGCATCGAATCGGGCGTACCGGGCGCGCGGGCAGCACGGGTCTGGCCTGTACTCTGTTTACCGGGCAGGAAGACTACAAAGTCGCTTTGCTGGAGAACACTCTGGGGTACAACATAAGCCCCGAAGCACTGCCGGGCAACAAAATCCTGGACGAAACGCCTGTCCAGGCGAAGATGACCACGTTAATTATTGACGGTGGTAAAAAGCAGAAAATCCGCCCCGGCGATATTCTCGGTGCGCTGACGGGCGTATCGGGAATCGAGGGAAAGCAGGTTGGAAAAATCTTGGTAACCGAAAACCGTGCTTTCGTAGCGGTGGATCGAAAAGCCGCCAATATCGCACTCAACAAACTAAACCAGGGCAAGATGAAAGGGCGCTCGATTCGGGCGCGATTGATGCGTGGTTGAGACGCGCTAAACCCCCGCTCGGATGTAGGGTGTGGTGAGGAACGAAGCACATCGACCTTTAAATGATGCAGTTCGTTTCTCATTACATCCCGCGAGTGTCCTGTTTCAACGCTTTACGGCTTAAAAAAAGCCTGTTTAAGCATTTATTAATTATTCCCTTATACCCAAGCTTGTTGTAGAATCGCGCCCTCGATTTAACCGGGGCAGAAATGCCCCTAATTTGCACACAGATAAACGCAGTTAGCATGGGTGCTGAAGCGAACGATCGCCTCTCAGTCTGTTGACGCACTGTGGACGTTATAACCCTAATATAGAGTACTATTATGTCTGATATCACTATCCGTCAGCTGCTGGAGGCTGGCTGTCACTTTGGTCACCAAACCCGTTACTGGTGCCCGCGCATGGAACCGTATATTTTCGGTGAGCGCAATAAACTTCACATTATTGATCTGGAGCAGACGCTTCCGATGTTTAAAGATGCCCTGAACTATCTGGGTAGCGTTGCCGCAGAAGGTGGCAAAGTATTGTTCGTCGGCACCAAACGCCAGGCCAGCAAGCTAATTGAACAGGAAGCCAGGCGCTGTAATTCTCCTTTCGTCAATTTCCGCTGGCTGGGTGGCATGCTCACCAACTACAAAACCATTCGTAAATCGGTCAATCGACTGAAAGAAATGGATAGTATGGTTGAAACGGGCGAAATCAATAAGCTGGTTAAAAAAGAAGCGCTGCAGTTTAACCGTGAGCGCGCCAAGCTGGAGAAAAGCCTTTCTGGAATCAAGGAAATGAACGGCTTGCCGGACGTTTTGTTTGTGATTGACCGTGAATACGATTACATCGCGGTAAATGAAGCAAATAAACTGGGTATCCCGGTTGTTTCAATCGTGGACAGCAACTGTTCACCGGTTGGTATTGACTATGTTATCCCGGGAAATGATGATGCGATTCGTTCGATTCGTTTATATCTGAGCGCCGCAGCCGACACGATCAACGATTCACGACTCGCCGCGCTGACCTCGCAGGCGGCCGAGCTGCATGTCGCTGAACAGGCAGAAGAAGACGTTGCAGAAAAGCTGGAAGCAGCGATTGCCAGCGCTGCAGAAGCGCCGGCCTCTGAAACGCCAGTGGCTGAAGCCGCGCCGGTTGCTGAAGCCGCACCGGTTGCTGAAGCCGCACCGGTTGTTGAAGCGGTACCTGCCGAGAAAAAAGTGGTGAAGAAGGTTGCGAAAAAGAAAGTGGTTGTTAAAAAAGAAGCCACTGCTGAAGCGGCTGACAAGTTAACGGACATTAATGGTATCGGTCCGGTCATCGAAGGCAAACTTCAAACCCTGGGTATTACCAGCTTTGCACAAATCGCTGAATTGACAGCTGAGCGTATTGCTGAAATTGACGAGCAGCTTAACTTCAAGGGTCGTATTGACCGCGAAGAATGGGTGGAACAGGCTAAAAAGCTAGCCTAGCTCATACGTACTGAACAAAGCATTTACACATACTTTAAGGAATAATCATGGCAGCAATTACTACAGCATTGATTAAAGAGCTTCGCGAGCGCACAGGCGTTGGCATGATGGATTGCAAGAAGGTATTGACCGAAACTGATGGTGATATCGAAGCAGCAATCGAGAACTTACGAAAGGCAGGCGCGGCCGCTGCGGCTAAAAAAGCCGGGCGGATTGCCGCTGAAGGCGCGATCGCCCAGGCACAATCTGCAGACGGTTCTGCCGTGGTACTGGTTGAGGTGAATTCTGAAACCGATTTCGTTGCCAAGGATGATGGTTTCAAGGCTTTCGCTACTTCAGTCGCTCAGGCAGCGGTTGACGGAAATCCAGCAGATGTCGCGGCGTTAAATGCGTTGAACGTTGGTGAGACAACGGTAGAAGAAGCCCGCCTGGCGCTGATTACCAAGATTGGCGAGAATATCGGTGTGCGTCGTTTTGAACGATTGGACGCGGATGGTGGCACACTGGGCGCATATTTACACGGCGTCAAAATTGGTGTCATTGTCAAACTTGAAGGCGGTGACGCCGAGCTGGCGAAAGATGTCGCTATGCATATTGCAGCGAGTAATCCGACCTGTATCTCTGCAGACGATATGCCGGCTGAACTTCTGGAGAAAGAAAAAGACATTTTTATTGCGCAGGCTCGCGAAAGCGGCAAGCCCGATAACATCATCGAGAAGATGATTGAGGGGCGTATGAAGAAATTTCTCAAGGAAAACACCTTGTTGGGCCAGGCCTTTGTTAAGAACCCGGATCAGAGTGTTGAGCAACTGCTCAGCGACGGTGGTGCAAGTATCGTAGGCTACAGTCGTCTTGAGGTCGGTGAAGGTATCGAAAAGAAGGAAGACGATTTTGTTGCTGAGGTAATGGCACAAGCGGGCCAAAGCTAGACCAGGGGTCTGTATGACAAAACCAGCCTCAGAACCTGCCTATAGGCGAATCCTGCTCAAATTGAGCGGCGAGTCGCTGGCCGGTGAAGCCGGGTTTGGAATCAACGGCAACGTACTTGAAAACGTCGCCGCAGAAATAAAACAAATCGCCGATTCAGGCGTGCAGTTAGCCATCGTGGTCGGTGGCGGGAATTTTTTCCGTGGCATGCAGGCTGCGGCAAAGGGCATGGATCGTGTTGGCTCCGACTATATTGGCATGCTGGCTACGGCGATGAACGGGCTGGCATTACAACAGGCATTGGATGCGCAGGGCCAGGCTTCGCGGGTCCTTTCCGCAGTTCATATTGTCGGTGTGGCCGAACCTTATGTTCGCGCCCGCGCGTTGAAACATCTGTCTAGCGGAAAGGTCGTTATATTCTCTGCTGGAACCGGCAACCCCATGTTTACCACCGACACAGCAGCGAGTCTGCGTGCCCTGGAAGTCAATGCGGACGTCATCATTAAAGCGACCCGCGTTGACGGTGTTTATGATTCAGACCCGGAAAAGAACCCCGATGCACAGCGATATGAAACGCTGAGCTACGAGCAGGTCATTGCACAGAACCTCGGCGTGATGGATTTAACTGCAATTACTCTTTGTCGGGAGAACAAAATGCCCATACAGGTGTTAAACTTCCACGAACAGGGTAATTTGTTGCGCGCGGTTTCCGGCGAAACCGTTGGGACACTGATTTGCGCGCAGGATTAGCTCATAATACGACTATTAAAAAGGTAGGATCGAAGCCATGATTAACGAAATTCTGAGTGAAACGAAAAGTCGAATGGGTAAAAGCGTGCACGTGGTTGAAGATGAGTTCGTACGTATTCGAACCGGCCGCGCCAGCACCAGCCTGCTTGACCATCTTATGGTGGACTATTACGGCAGCGCATCACCGATAGCACAATGTGCCACAGTCAGCGTGCAGGATGCGCGCACTTTGTCGGTACAGCCCTGGGAAAAAAGCATGGTTCCGGTCATCGAAAAAGCCATTCTTGAATCAGACCTTGGCCTGAACCCGGTTACTGCGGGTGACAACATCCGCATTCCTCTGCCGCCTATGACAGAAGATCGTCGTGTAGAACTGGGAAAAATTGTTCGTCAGGAAGGCGAGCACGGGAAGATTGCGATTCGTAATATCCGTCGTGATGCAATTTCACACGTTAAAGACCTGACCAAAGAAAAGGAAATTACCGAAGACGAAGAAAAACATACGCTGGATCTTATTCAGGATTTGACCGATGAGTTTGTTGCTAAAATCGATGCGGCGGTTAAACTGAAAGAAGAAGAGGTAATGGAAGTTTAACGTCCTCGTCGAAGGCTGTTAAGTACTACATTATGCGGGAGAAATTGCAGACCCCCAGACACGTTGCGATCATCATGGATGGAAACGGGCGTTGGGCCAAATCACGCAGAAAACCTCGTTTTTCCGGGCACAAACAGGGCGTTAAAACCGTAAGGCGCACGGTTGAGTATGCCGCAAGCATCGGTATCGAGAGCCTGACTCTGTACGCCTTTAGTTCCGAGAACTGGGGTCGCCCCGAGGCAGAGGTTAAATTACTGTTTGAGTTACTGTCCCTGTCTATCTCGGAGCAACTGGCTGATCTGCATAAAAACAATATCATGTTAAATGTGATTGGTGATCAGACCGCACTGCCCGGGCGCCTTGTTAAAAAAATCGTCAGGGCGGTCGACCTCACTCAGCACAATACCGGTATGAAATTGAATATTGCGCTCAATTATGGCGCGCGATGGGAGCTCGCAAGTGCTGCAAAAGAGCTGGCACTTGGCTGTGTAAGGGGTGAAATTAAACCCGAGCAAATAGATGAAGCGCGTCTGGAAGGCTGTTTATCAACCGCAGGGCAAGCCGAACTTGATTTATTGATTCGAACCGGTGGCGAGCATCGACTGAGCAACTTTTTATTGTGGCAGGCAGCGTACGCGGAGCTCTATTTCTCCGATACTTACTGGCCAGATTTCAACGAAGCCGAGCTTGATGAAGCCTTATCCTGGTTCGCTTCGCGCAAACGCCGTTTTGGAAAGACGGATGAACAGATTTCCCCGCAAGCGATTAAAGCCGGGGGCTAAGGCATGAAAACACGTATTTTGTCAGCGCTGGTCATGGCAATCGTGGTGGTGCTGGGGATATTCAAATTACCTGCCGTGGTCTTTAACGCATTTGCATTGTTAATCATGTTGGGTGGCTTGCTCGAATGGCGGAAATTGTGTTCGGCGAATCTGCCCCAGAGTTTGTTTGCCTTCGCCGGGTTATTGTTACTGTACGGCGCCTATACCGGAGGTTATCTAACTTCGATTAGCCTGTTTGTGTTACTCGCGACTGGCGTATTGATGTGGCTGATAAAAGCCCTCACACTGGCGGCACCCCTGCCGCGCGGCAAAGCCTTATGCATGGTTGACGGTTTGATCTCTCTGGGATTGGCCTGGCTGGCAATGGTTGTGTTGCGGGATCAGTTTGGCCAGCACAGCCTGATGCTGGTTCTGCTCATGGTCTGGGGAACCGACACCTTCGCTTATTTTGGAGGTAAGCGTTTTGGAAAGACTAAACTGGCGCCCAGCATAAGCCCGGGCAAAACGCGTGAAGGCGTCGTCAGTGGCGTATTGGTCGCGATGCTGGTCACCGTGATTTATACCCACTTTTTAATTGTGCCCTTGAGCTCGTTTGCGCAAACGCTCGTATTGTTGTTCGTGAGTATGCTGGTGGCTTTGATTTCCGTGGTAGGAGATTTATCTGAAAGCAAACTCAAGCGTGCGGCGGGTTTGAAGGACAGCGGTAATCTTATTCCCGGTCATGGTGGTATCCTGGATCGCATCGACGGACTCATGGCTGGAATTGTAGTGTATGCCTTTTACTCGACACTAACGCAGACGCTACTTTAGCCTGATTATGCGTAGCGTAGCAATACTGGGCTCAACCGGGTCTATCGGCCTTAGCACACTGGACGTAATACGGCTGCATTCCGGGTCCTTTCACGTTTTTGCTTTAAGTGCAAATGTGAATGTCGATGATTTGTTCGCGCAATGTATTGAGTTTGCGCCCGCGTATGCGGCGATGGCGGATGAAGGCAGCGCAATCAGCCTGAAATCCCGATTGCAACAGGCGGGTTCTAAAACACAGGTTCTACAAGGTGAAGCATCGAACAATTACCTGGCAAGCCACGCCGAAGTAGATATCGTGGTGGCAGGCATTGTCGGTGCAATTGGCCTGTTGCCGACCCTGGCGGCGGTGCGCGCGGGAAAAACGATCCTGGTCGCAAACAAGGAACCCCTGGTGATGCTGGGTTCGGAAATTATGCTCGAAGCGCGTGATCATCAGGCTACCATCGTGCCGGTAGACAGCGAGCACAATGCCATCTTTCAATGTATGCCCAAAGGTGGTGCCGGAGGTATGAAACAAAGTGGCATCGAAAAAATATTGCTTACGGGTTCGGGCGGGCCGTTCAGGGAAACGGATGTAAATGATTTTGCCGCCATTACGCCGGCACAGGCCTGTGCTCACCCGAACTGGGAAATGGGGCGCAAGATTTCGGTTGATTCAGCCACCATGATGAACAAGGGCCTGGAACTGATTGAAGCCTGTGCCCTTTTTGATGTGTCACCCGATTTCGTGCAGATAGTGGTGCATCCTCAAAGTATTATTCATTCGATGGTGCAATATGTGGACGGGTCGATACTCGCACAAATGGGGGCCCCGGATATGCGCACACCGATTGCGCACGCCCTGGGATGGCCCAAACGCATTGAATCCGGAACAGAACGACTCGACCTGATCGAGTTGGCTCATTTTGATTTTCAGGCACCGGATGAGACTAAGTTCCCGGCTTTAAGGCTGGCGCGCGCGGCGGCACAGGAAGGCGGCACACTGCCTGCGATACTCAATGCCGCCAACGAAGTTGCGGTAGAAGCGTTTTTGAGTGAGCGCATTGGCTTTGAACGAATTCCGGTTTTTATCGAATCTGCAATGGATAACATCGAGAGTAAACAGCAGCGCACACTTGAATCCGTACTCGAAGCGGATCAGTTAACGCGTACTTATGTAGAAAACCTTCTATAGGGTCTACTAATGAGAGAAGTGCAGATTGTCAAAGAGCCGGTTGAGCTATACAAAATCCTCAAATTTGAAGGCCTGGCTTCCAGTGGCGGCGAAGCAAAATCCATTATCGCCGAAGGCCAGGTGCAACTTAATGGAGAAGTCGAAACCAGGAAACGGAAAAAAATCGTTTCAGGTGATATTATTGAGTTCGGGCAGGAAAAGCTCCTGATTAAAATGGTTGGATAATTCTCTGCCATTGCAAGCGTAGCGCGGCAATCTAAATATTCTGGACATTTCGGCGGGTAAAACGATCATCAGGGCCTTTACTTATTGCGACGTTTTTGCGCCTGGGCCCATGCATCGCCAGTCTGCCATGGGGTGGCCAGATAAAGCTCTTCAACCTTATCTCGAGCCCAGGGAGTTCTGCGTAAAAATTTGAGACTTGACGACAGCCCCGGGTCATGGGTGAAACATCTAATCCTGATGCGTCGACCCAGTTCCTCCCACCCGTATTTCTCTTCAAGCTGAGTGACCATCATTTTCAATGTTACGCCATGCAGCGGATCCCTGTTGTTTGATTCCGACATTTGATATGTTTAGCTGAGACTGTTTACCGAGGCAATTATAAGCCTTTGTCAGGCGTTGCCTGGCTTCCGAATTCAGTCTTTAGTGTGGTTTCAACACCATATTAACCTTAAAGCCGACTTTTATGAGAGGGCATCGCAGAATTTCCCCTGTTTTTTACGATTGTACGTTGTCAGGCTGTTGCATCACCTGGAACTGGCTGTATGGCAGCGTTGGATGTGGAGAAATTCCTGGATCAACCTGGCTGAAGCCCCCTGATCGACTGAAAGATGCGCTCAGTAGCGAGCTTTGGATGGCTATGCGTGTTTCGGATCACGATCAACATTGCCTTTACGTTCTTCATGCTGCTTTTTTGCTACAGCGGTTCGATAAGGGCAGTTTTTGGTGTTGTCGCAACGGTCGCATTTCAGATCAGTCCAGGCGTGCGCCAGGGCGTAGGTCAGGCGTGAAAAGAATCGATCTTCACCTATTTTATGAATTGCACCGGTATTACGCAGACTAATTCTGAACTGGCGCTTCATTCTGGCCATTAGAATAATGACTCCGGCGGCTTCAAATCGCTCGCATAGTTGCGACAATACCATTTCGCCGGTCGCATCAAGCATATTAATGCCTTCAGCATCCAGGATTATAAATTTGGCCTCGGGGTGATCGGTAAAAACTCGCATGAGTTTTGATTCGAAATACCCGGCGTTTGCATAGTACAGAGACATATTAAATCGTACCACGACAATATTTTTGCAGACCTCTAATTCGGGGTGAAGTTTATAATCTCGAAAGGTAGCATCATGATATCGGCCCAAAACAGCAAAGCGCGGCCGCATGGTACGGTAAATAAACAAGGCCATGGAAAGAAATACACCCGCCAGAATTCCCTTGTCCAGGTGCGGTGCCATTGCCAGGGTTAAAACAAAGGTAACCACCGCAACAATACCGTCGTGTTTTTCAGCCTTCCATGCATGAATTACCGGCTCGATTTTAACCAGACCGATTACCGCCATAATAATGACCGCAGCGAGGGTTGCCTGCGGCAGATGATAGAGTAGAGGGGTCAAAAACAGTAGTGTAATACCGACGATCCCACCCGTCACGATGGATGAAAACCCCGTGCGGGCCCCCACATCAATGTTAACCGCAGATCGAGAGAACGAACCAGACACCGGGTAGCCGCTGAACATCCCTGACACGACATTGGACAAACCCTGGCCCACAAGTTCCTGGTTGGCGTCCAGTCGTTGCCGGGTACGAACCGCCATTGCCTTGGCGATCGAAATTGCCTCCATAAAACCAATGAGCGCAATAACGATAGCGGATGTCGCCAGGCCCAATACTACCTGAAGGTTAAACGGGGGGATGGAAAAACCGGGCAAACCTTTTGGAACGGATCCTACGACCGCCCCTCCTGCGTCGGCATAGCCGGTAAATTTGGAGATAAGAATCGTCGATACGACGGCAATCAATACCCCCGGCAACGCGGGCATCCATTTTTTTATGCTAATCATTAAAGCGATTGAAAAAACCGCAAATGCTAAAGTCGGCCAGTGCGTATTTTCCATTGCGGCTTGTAGCAACTTGTAGACCGTTTCGTAGTGATGTTCCTGTTTGAGCACACTAACGCCAAATAATTTGCCGAGCTGTGAGGTGGCGATAATAATGGCACCGGCATTGGTAAAGCCAATCACCACCGGGTGTGAGAGAAAATCAACCAACACGCCCAAACGTAATAACCCAAGAGATATCTGAAACAAACCCACCATTACGGCAAGTAAGGTTGCGAATATGAAAAACGCATTTGGGCCGGCATGCAATAGTGGTTGTAGCGCCGCCGCTGTCATCAGGGAAACCACCGCAACCGGTCCCGTCGCGAGCTGCCTGGAAGAGCCAAAAATAACGGCGACCATCGGCGGCAAAAAAGAGGCATACAAACCGTAATAAGCGGGTAATCCAGCCAGTTGGGCATAGGCCATTGATTGCGGTACCAGTACCATTGCAACGGTAACGCCCGCTAGCAAGTCAGCCTTAAGTGTTTCTACGTTCCGCAGTTCCTTGATCTGGTAAGCTGTCGGAACGAACATGCGCCGCACTCGTTGAAGCAGTTCGTTAAATGTCATATGGTCTGTCTCTAACTGATTGTCCTCTGCCTGGGAAGGTCCGGTACAGAGCAACTGCAACCGATCAACTCAATCGGCTGCTCGACATAGTAGCATACTTACCCATGGCTGATATGTGAGCTCCGCGAATTGATTGCTAAAGATATCTGGCAAAGCTCGTGCTAAGTTCAATCGGTCGTTTTATCATTACAGGGTATTGATGTTTGATTGGCTATCTGAGCGGTAAACTTATTGTCTGGTTTTATGCCAGCATGCGTCTGCTGCAGCGTCGGGATAGAGTTGAGAATGCAGCTTACCCTGCGGATCTCTTCAGAGTGCAAAAATGAGAGGTTTTGTGACGCTTCATTGCGGGTATTAGCCAATGTAAATCAGCTGTGGTCGGAAGGTTTCCAGGTTTGCCATAGCAGCGAAGGATGCCCTAATGACGCCGTAACAAATAGCCATCTAAATAATGTATCGTTATCAAAGATACAATCAATTGGATTATGTGAATCTTCTTTTGTATATTGACCCTGTGCACTGTATTTGTGCGCAACAGACATTCAGTCAGGCTGAATGAATTTGATCAAAATAATTATTTAGGAGTTTATTATGTCTCTAAAAGGTTCAAAAACTGAGCAAAGTTTGAAGGACGCTTTTGCCGGAGAATCTCAGGCAAACCGTCGTTATCTTTATTTCGCAGCGAAGGCCGATGTAGAAGGTTACAACGATGTGGCAGCGGTATTCCGCTCGACGGCTGAGGGTGAAACTGGCCACGCGCACGGGCATCTTGAGTATCTCGAAGAGTGTGGTGATCCGGCCACTGGCATGCCTTTCGGCGCAAGTGATCTTAACCTTAAAACAGCTATCGAAGGTGAGACTCACGAATATACGGATATGTATCCCGGTATGGCGAAAACGGCTCGTGAAGAGGGTTTTGATGAAATCGCGGACTGGTTTGAGACACTGGCTAAGGCGGAGCGTTCACACGCCAACCGTTTCCAGAAAGCGCTGGATGAGATGGACTAAGGGTTCAGGTGCGTGGTTCGCAGGTCAACCCGGGTTAGCCCGGGCAGACCTGCGGCTTACATTTATGCCCCAATTACTTCGGAATTAAAAAATGAAAGAAGGCAACCTGAGTGCGCCGACCCGGCATCCGTTGGACTGGACATCAGAATCATTTTACGCTGAAACAGCATTATTTGATGAGTTGGAGCGCGTATTCGATCTCTGTCATGGGTGTCGCCGTTGTGTGAGCCTGTGTCAGTCTTTCCCCAGCCTGTTTGATCTGGTGGATGAATCGCCGACTCTTGAAGTGGATGGGATAGATAAAAAAGATTACTGGCAGGTCGTGGATCATTGCTATTTGTGCGACTTGTGTTACATGACAAAATGCCCCTATACGCCACCGCATGAGTGGAATATTGATTTTCCGCATCTGATGCTGCGTGCCAAAGCGGTGAAGTATAAAAATGGGCAGACGAAAACCCGCGATAAGCTGATTAGCAATACCGATACTATCGGCAAACTGGCCAGCATACCGGTTGTGGTGAATACCGTTAATGCAGTGAATAATAATGGTGCGACACGAAAGTTTCTGTCCAAAACGCTGGGTATTCATGAAGATGCAAAAATTCCGGAGTACCACGCCAAAACGCTACGTAAAACATATAAAGACCTGATTGGCCGGGAGGCGGACAGTACAACAGCGGGTGAATATACTACGGGCAAAGTAACACTTTTTACCACCTGCTATGGCAACTACAATGAACCTCAGGCGGTAGATGACCTGGTTCGTGTATTGCAACACAACAGTATTGAAGTGTCATTGCTTAATAAAGAACAGTGCTGTGGCATGCCCAGACTGGAACTGGGTGATCTCGAATCAGTCAAAAAAGCGAAAGAAGCCAATATTCCGGAGATGGTACGCAAAATCGATGCGGGATGGGACATTATTGCACCGGTTCCTTCCTGTGTGTTGATGTTTAAGCAGGAATTACCCCTGATGTTTCCCGATGATGTAGATGTGCAGAAGGTTAAAGCGGCAATCTATGATCCGTTTGAATACTTAATGCTGCGTTACAAAGAGGAATTGATGAATACCGATTTCAAACAGTCCCTGGGAAAGGTGATGATTCATTCCGCCTGCCACCAGCGGGTGCAAAATATGGGGCCGAAAACCCGTCAGCTACTGAGCCTGGTTCCCGATACTGAAGTTTCAACTGTGGATCGTTGTTCCGGGCATGATGGTACCTATGCGCTGAAGAAAGAATTTCACGAGGCATCGGTGAAAATCTGTCGACCGGTGGTAAATAAGGTGAAACAGGGCGAAGTTGATTACTACGGTAGTGATTGCCCGATGGCGGGAAAACATATTGAGAACGTGATGGGCACCGGTTTTGAAACCGTGCATCCGATCAGCATGCTGCGTAAAGCCTACGCAATCTAGAGAGTAAAACAATGCAATTAAAGAAAGAAGATTTGTACGGCCTTGAGCAATACTCGGTGTTGCGTTCGAGTTATCGAGCCAGGGTGATGGAGCACAAGAAAAACCGTGCGCTGCCACTGGGGCCCAACGCCACATTGTATTTTGAAGACGGCCTGACGATCCAGTACCAGGTTCAGGAGATGTTGCGCATTGAAAAGATATTTGATGTTGAGGGCATAAACGAAGAACTGGAAACCTACAACCCGCTGATCCCCGACGGAGATAACTGGAAAGCCACCTTTATGATCGAATTTACCGATGAAGAAGAGCGGCGTAAGGCGCTCGCAGCATGGATCGGTATCGAGAAAACGGTATGGATGAAGGTAGGGCATTTTGAGAAAGTATTTGCGATTTGCAATGAGGATCTTGAACGGGAGAACGAACATAAAACGTCTGCGGTTCATTTTATGCGCTTTCAGTTGACGAATGAAATGGTTGCCGCAGCCTGTGATGGTGCCCTCATTTCCGCAGGCATTGATCTGGCGGCGTATACCTGCCATGAAATGCCACTACCGTACAGTATTCAGGTGGCTCTTAGAGCGGATTTAAAAGACTGCTCTACGGCGTTATAGGAGGAGTTTGACGTAATATCCTGAAGGTTCCCCCTCTTTGACAAAGAGGGGTTAGGGGAGATTTACGGAGTCTCCCGAGGAATAGGGTTTTAAGGGTACAACTCACCCAACAAAATCCCCTTTTTCTAAGGGGGAAGCATTTTTGTTACTTTTCCTGAACTCTGTTCAGGTGAATTTGTAAACAACAGCAAGAAAGGACAAATTATTTTAACAAAAATGGTTTTATAAGCACTTATTCATGCCTGAAAACAGGTACGATCAACGGTTGCGTTTTGCCGCTCTGAAGCTGAGCTTTTACCTGGAGATATAAGTTTGCATAAACCCCGGACACTATTGAATGGAGACATGCGCCGTGAGTTCGGGCCGACCTATTTTGGTCGAGGTGAAACGTATTTCAGAGATGGTCTGGTGCTTAGCCAGCGTGAACTATCGTTTAAGAATAATCGTGCGGTTATCGAAGGACGGGTCGCGGGCACTGCCAGGGAGCCGTATGTTCAGGATATTTCGATTCTCTGGAACAGCGAGAATCAACTCATTGACGTGGTTGGAAACTGCAGCTGCCCCCTGCATTTTAACTGCAAGCACGTGGTGGCGGTTTGCCTGGCCTATCGCGCAGCCAACCGCTTATCGG
>JAAELZ010000468.1 GCA_024226105.1 Pseudomonadota bacterium
CGGCTTTTAAAGCCCCGACCTTCAATGAGTTGTATTTCCCCGGGTTTGGTAACCCCAACTTAAGCGCTGAAACATCCGATAGTTTCGATATAGGGCTGTCAGGACACGCTAATACTATCGATTTTTCAGCAAACATATTTGACACGCACATTGATAACCTGATTTCGTACGATGCGGCGCTTAACCGCCCGGTAAACGCGGGGGAAGCACGCATATCCGGGCTTGAGCTGACCCTTGGCACCCAACTCGCGGGATGGAATATCAATGCCGGCTACACGCTGATGTCTCCGAAAAACGAAAGCACCGGCCCCAACAACGGGAATTACCTGGCCAGACGACCGGAACAAAGTTTTGACCTCATATTCCAGAATGGGTTCGGCAAGTTAAATACCGTCATTGACCTGCATGCACAGGGGCACAGCTATGATGACCTGGCCAATACCCAGCGCCTCGCGGGTTTCACCACCGTTGACCTTAATCTGGGTTATGCATTTAGCCAGGACTGGTTGGTCAATCTGGCGCTGAATAATCTACTGGATAAAGAGTATGAGACCGCAAAGTACTATAACCAGGATGGCATCAACGCTTTGCTCACCTTGCGTTACGTGACCAAATAAGCATGTTTCCAGGGCTAAGATCAGGCCGGGCCCGCTTTTTTGCGGTACTGGCCTTTTTGGCACTACCTTTTTTTGTGGCCACCGGCAGTATTGCTGAAATTCGGGTCACGGATGATCTTGGTCGGGAGGTCGTGATGCAACAGCCCGCACAACGCATTGTCAGCCTGGCACCTCACAATACAGAAAATCTGTTTACCGCAGGCGCTGGAGGGCAAATCGTCGGCACGGTTGATCACAGCGATTACCCCGAACAGGCGCTGGATATCCCGCGCGTGGGAAATTACACTCAGGTCAATATTGAAGCCATTTTGAAGCTTGAACCGGATCTGATCATAGCCTGGTCAAGCGGCAATACCGATCAATCTACTGAACGCCTGGTTGACCTTGGCCTACCGGTATTTTATTCAGAGCCTACCACTTTTGAAAAAATCATTGGAAACATTGAGAGCCTGGCACGACTTAGCGGGCAATCGAAAAAAGCAGGACCACAAGTGGCGGCAATGCGCGATATGCTCCGCCAATTAGAGAATACTTATTCCAACAAAGTGCCAGTGCGTATTTTTTACCAGGTCTGGAATGAACCATTGATTACACTTAACGGCGAACACTCGGTCAGCCGTGCCTTCGATATCTGCAGCGGCACTAACGTTTTTGGCGATGAACCCAGCATCGCACCGCGCATCAATATCGAAGGCGTCATTGCAAAAAACCCGCAACTTATTTTACTCGCCGGACACAACGAAGCCAGGGCCGAGGACTGGCGGCAAATGTGGGAGAAGTGGCCGGCCATCAATGCCGTAACCAACCATCAGGTTTTATACGTTAACCCGGACATCGTAAACCGACCCACGCGCCGCTTTTTTGACGCGACCAGAGAGATCTGTGAGTTAATTGAGCTTACGCGCGGGCAGCTAACCAAGCAGAAGGCTGCCTTAAGCAATTCCCCGCTTTAAGAATAGCGTGTCGCTAAAGGCGAGCCTGAGCTCCCCTCTTTGACAAAGAGGAGTTGGGGGAGATTTAAGGACTGTCGATACTTATTGAACCCAAAATCCCCCTCGATCCCCCTTTTCTAAAGGGGGAAGTGGTAATACTGACTTTTTACCGCTATCCATAAAAGTTCTCTGTCATAAATCCACCCCTTTCTGTGCGCGTACCCCGTCACGATAGGCGTGTTTTACATCACTTATTTCACTCACCGTATCCGCCGCCTCAAGCACTGCTTTGGGCGCAGCACGCCCGGTAATCACCACGTGCTGCATACTCGGGCGCGCGGCGATATCCGCCAATACCTGTTCGGTATCCAGCCAGCCAAATTTGAGTGGGTAGGTCAGCTCATCCAGCACCACAAAATCCATTGATTCATCTTTCAACATCTCGCGCACAATCGCCCAGCCCCTGTTCGCGGTTTTTATATCCTTTTCCAGATTTTGCGTATCCCAGGTAAACCCTTCTCCGAGCACGTGCCAGGTGACATTTGGCTGGCGCTCAAAAAACGCTTCTTCGCCGGTATCTGAGCGGCCTTTGATGAACTGCGCCACCCCCGCACGCATGCCATGCCCCAGTGCCCGCGCCAACATGCCAAAAGCCGAGCTGGATTTCCCTTTCCCGTTGCCCGTCAACACCAGAAGCAAGCCCTGATCCCGGTCTGCCGTTTCAACAGCCGCATCAATGACTTCCTTTTTACGCTGCATACGCGCCCGGTGGCGTTGCTGTTTGTCTGTATCGTTCATGATAAAAGCAGAATGTTTTCAGACCCTCAATTCTATTATGATTCTTTCTCCCGGGGCAGTATTTATAGGCCAAAGAAAGAGATTCTCAATATCCTTCCGGATTTCCCAGGTCTGTGTTTGACATTTACAAGCGTCAATTTTTAATAGAGCAGAGATCAACATCCAAACTATATGCGATCAATACGGTAAGATCATCACGATCCGGCACAAGAACCATGCGTTTACGTTTAACCCTAAAACCCTCAGTTGACCGCTGCGAAAGATGATGTTGCACAAACGCAGGAGAACGATGAATTCCGGCATCCTTCAATCAAACCCCATAGGAGTAGAGTTATGCGCCTACTCCCTCCCCTATCAGCCTATGGCATGGGGTACAATCTGTCGATAATATCGAACATGACAAAATTCTCTGAGACAAAAAATGACAAGCTATTCTGACGACGATGCGATGAGCATGGCAAGCGGCGTTTCTGCGTTTGAATCACGCGAGTTTTCAAAAGCCATGCGTCTGCTTAACCCCTTTGCAGGGCAAGGTGATGCCGAGGCACAATACCGGGTTGCAATCATGCTGCAAAACGGCCTGGGCATCGTTAAAAATGAAATAGCAGGATGTAAAATGATGAAAGCGGCCGCTGAACAGGGACATGCACTGGCACAACACGGGCTGGGATTTATGTATCTTGAAGGTGAAGGCGTTGAGCAAAACGGTGAAAAGGCGATTGAATGGTTTGGCAAGGCGGCCGAACAGGGCATGTCTGGATCAGCTACTACCATCGCAACAATGTATGAAGAGGGGAATATCGTACCGCAGGACCTTGAACTGGCAAAGCGCTGGTACAGCATGGCCGGTTTTGATGACAAGGCCGATGAGATTGCTTAGCTGACGGAACCTGACATTCGACCGCACCTATTCCACCCTAACCACAAGAGCTTACTTATTCATGGATTACCTCCCTATTTTTCTTCGCCTCACAAATCAGGCTGCACTGGTTGTCGGCGGGGGTACGGTCGCAGCGCGAAAAGTCAGCCTGTTGCGTCAGGCCAATGCATGCGTTACCGTTGTTTCGCCCGGTCTTGAAGATTCGCTTTCCAGGCTCAGTGCCGACAAAGAAATCGAACATATCAGCGGGCCCTATCAGGACGATATGATCAAACACTACCGACTCGTTATTGCGGCAACAGACGATGCGGAAGTTAACCAGAAGGTTTACCAGCAGGCCAAAGCGTACAACATCCCGGTTAATGTCGTCGACCATCCTGCGCTGTGTAGCTTCATCATGCCCTCGATCGTTGATCGCTCTCCAATTGTGCTTGCGATCTCTACCGGGGGAAGCTCGCCGGTACTCGCGCGCATGATTCGCTCCCGTCTTGAGGCACTCATCCCGGCCAGTTATGGACGCCTCGCCAGCCTGGCGCAAAAATACCGCTCAGCGGTTAAAGCCAAATTCTCGGACGTAGAACACAGACGCAAATTCTGGGAAAAAACCCTGGAGGGAAAGGTGACCGAACTGGTCTTTTCCGGCCGCGACAAAGAGGCCGAAAACACCCTGCAACTGGCAATCGATAATAACGATGAATCCGGGCTCGAGGAAAAAGGTGAGGTATACCTGGTAGGCGCCGGCCCGGGTGATCCCGACCTGCTTACCTTCCGTGCACTTCGGTTGATGCAACGCGCCGATGTGGTGCTTTACGACCGCCTGGTATCTGAAGAAATCGTCGCGATGGTTCGCCGTGATGCCGAGAAAATCTATGTTGGCAAGGAAAAAGCCAACCATTCAGTGCCCCAGGAAGACATCAACAAACTCCTGGTCCGTCTTGCCAAACAGGGAAAACGCGTACTGAGATTAAAGGGTGGCGACCCTTTTATATTCGGGCGTGGAGGTGAAGAAATCAAAGACCTGTTCCATGAAAATATTTCCTTTCAGGTAGTGCCGGGCGTGACGGCCGCAGCCGGCTGCGCGGCCTATGCCGGCATTCCCCTTACCCATCGCGAGTTTTCACAATCGGTTTCATTTGTGACCGGGCATCTAAAAGATGGGAGCTTTAATCTGAACTGGAATCTGCTTAGCCAGCCCAATCAGACCGTGGTGATTTACATGGGGCTGACAGGGCTTGAGATTATTGGTCAGAAACTTATTGAACACGGCGTCAGCCACGATATGCCAGCGGCGCTGATACAGCAGGGTACCACTAAGAACCAACGCGTGATTAGCGCAACCCTCAGTACCCTGCACGAGAAAGTGAAAGCCGAAAACGTGGTCGCGCCGACACTGGTAATAGTGGGTGAAGTCGTTACCCTGCGGGACCAGCTAAGGTGGTTTGACCCTTCTGAACCAGGCAGCATTGCCATAAACAACGCACTTTGAGCCCCCATCATGAGTAAATACACTACATACAGAGTCGACCCTAAACGCCCCTTCAGAATTGCCGAAACACCAACCCGCGGCATCGATTCGCCAGATACAAAAGTATTAAAAAAACAGCTTAAATCGCTTACCAGCAAATTTGCCGAACTACAGCGCAAACTGTATGCACAGGATCAGCATTCGCTATTGCTCATTTTTCAGGCAATGGATGCCGCCGGCAAGGACAGCACCATTCGAGCCGTTA
>JAAELZ010000469.1 GCA_024226105.1 Pseudomonadota bacterium
ATCTTTTGGTAGTTGCTACTGCGGAGCGCGGGTTGTGTGGCGGATTTAATTCATCAATTTCCAAAATGGCTCGCGAAAGAGCCCGTGAGTTGCAAGCTGATGGCAAGCAAGTCAAGTTCTTCATGGTGGGAAAAAAGGGCGTTGATGCGCTGAAAATGGAATATTCCGGGCAGATGGTGGAAAAAGTTGATTTTCGCGAAGTCAAAAACATCGAATTTGCCAATGCGGAAAGTGTCGGCAGCAGAATTCTGGAAATGTTTGACAATGGCGAATTCGATGTTTGCACGCTGTTTTATTCTGAGTTCAAGAATATCATGACGCAAATCCCGACCGCCCAGCAGTTAATACCTGCCCTGTCGCCCGAAAAAAACGATGATCAGGGTAATGACACTTTCTATGAATATGAACCTGATGAAGAAGAAATTCTTGGCGAATTATTGCCGCGCAATATTTCCGTTCAGGTATTCAGGGCGTTGCTTGAAAACGGTGCATCCGAACAGGGTGCACGGATGTCTGCGATGGACAATGCAACGCGTAATGCCGGTGAAATGATTGACAGCCTGACACTCAGCTATAACAGACAGCGTCAGGCACAGATTACAAAAGAACTGATTGAGATTATCTCGGGCGCGGAAGCGCTTTAGTGAAATTATCCCGGGTGCAAAGGCACCCAATGCCTGGAGAATAAATACGATGGCCAAAGCTGCTACCACTGCTAAAAAAGCGCCCGCCAAAAGAACCACATCACGCAAGACTGTTGTAAAAAAACCATCAGCCTCATCTGCAACCGGTAAAATAACACAGGTTATTGGCGCCGTGGTTGACGTACAGTTCACAGGCAATTTGCCTGATATTCTGAATGCGCTGGAGACGGAAAATAACGGTCAACGCCTTGTTCTGGAAGTAGCCCAGCATCTGGGTGAAAACACTGTTCGAACCATTGCCATGGATTCATCCGAGGGCCTTGTTCGCGGTCAGCCTGTCGCCGATACAGGGCAACCGATTGCTATGCCGGTTGGTGATGAAACTCTTGGCCGCATCCTGAATGTTATTGGTGAACCGGTGGATGAAGCCGGCCCAATCGTGACCAAATCCAAGCGTGCCATTCACCAACCAGCCCCTGATTTCGTTGAACAGTCAACAGAATCAGAAATTCTGGCTACCGGTATCAAGGTTGTTGACCTCCTTGCACCTTATGCAAGGGGTGGCAAGATTGGCCTGTTTGGTGGTGCCGGGGTTGGTAAAACCGTGTTGATCCTGGAATTGATCAACAATATTGCCAAGGCACATGGTGGTTATTCTGTTTTTGCCGGTGTGGGTGAGCGTACGCGTGAGGGTAACGACCTTTACTGGGAAATGATTGAATCGGGTGTGAACAAGGAAGGCGGCGGTGAGGGTTCAAAATGTGCCATGGTGTTTGGTCAGATGAACGAACCTCCGGGAGCACGTGCGCGTGTTGGTCTTTCTGGTCTGACCGTTGCTGAACATTTTCGCAACGAAGGTCAGGACGTTTTATACTTCGTTGATAATATTTTCCGCTTTACGCAAGCCGGTTCCGAAGTGTCGGCGCTGCTTGGCCGTATCCCTTCCGCAGTGGGTTACCAGCCGACCCTTGCAACCGATATGGGTGCACTGCAGGAGCGTATTACGACCACCCACAAGGGTTCGATTACCTCTGTGCAGGCGATTTATGTTCCGGCTGATGATTTGACGGACCCCGCGCCTGCCACTTCCTTTGCCCACCTTGATGCAACGACTGTGTTATCACGGGCGATTTCGGAAAAAGGTATTTATCCTGCGGTCGATCCGCTGGATTCCACTTCACGAATGCTTGACCCGATGGTTATCGGTGAGGAGCATTACCAAGTGGCGCGTTCGGTCCAGGAAATTTTGCAGCGTTACAAGTCCTTGCAGGATATTATTGCTATTCTGGGCATGGACGAACTGTCTGAAGAAGATAAAATTGCTGTTGCCCGTGCTCGTAAAATTGAACGCTTCCTGTCACAACCTTTCTTTGTTGCCGAGGTCTTTACCGGTTCACCGGGCAAGCTGGTTGCACTTGAAGACACCATCAAGGGTTTCAAAGGCCTGGTTGACGGTGAATACGATCATCTGCCTGAAGCCGCTTTTTATATGGTTGGTTCGATTGAAGAAGCTGTAGAAAAAGCCCAGACAATGGCGGCTGAAGCAGCGTAGACAGACATTGATGTTGATTAATCTCGCTAGAGGCGTATGAAATGGCCCAATCTTTTGCATTTGAACTGGTTTCACCCGAAAAACTGGTGCTTTCCGAGCAAGCGATGCAGGTCGTGGTGCCTGGAACCGAGGGCTATTTTACCGTGATGGCCAATCATGCGGCGGTTATTGCGATGATCAAGCCGGGTGTTGTTGAGATAACGCTCGAGAGTGGTGATGAAAAAAGGATGCTTGTACGCGGTGGATTTGCCGACGTCTCACCTGATGGCCTGACTTTGTTGACCGAATATGTTTCCGACCTTGCCAATTTTGATCTGGAGGAACTGGATCAGCAGATCAAGAATGCCGGTGAAGATGTCAGTGATGCTCAAACAGATGAAAAACGTGACAAAGCCCAGTTGCTGTTAAATCAGCTGGAAGAAGCAAAAGCTGCCATCAACCGGACAAATTGATCACCGTCAGTACATAATCCCGGCATGAGCCTGTTTTCCCCAAAGCGCCTTGATGGTTTTGTCACGCCCGCATGACAGGCGATAAAACTTGTAGCGTATTGAGGCTTTTTTGTAATAATCCTGATGGTATTCTTCTGCGGGCCAAAATCTGTTTGCATCCAGAATTGGTGTAACGATTGGTTTTGGCAGGGGATTATCAGCGACAAGCATTTGTTTTGATTTTATTGCCAGTTCTTTTTGCCCGTCATCCAAGGCGAAAATTGCCGTTGAATAAGCATGGCCACGGTCACAGAACTGGCCGCCTGCATCCGTCGGATTTACACTGCGCCAAAAAGTGTGAAGCAACCGGTCATAGGTGATTTTGTCTGAATCATATGAAATCCGGATGGCTTCGATATGTTTGCCCTTCTCATAGGTTTTATATGTCGGATTGTCACTGTTCCCCCCAGTGTAACCGCTCTCGGCCATGATCACGCCGGAAACATGTTCAAAATCCTTTTCCATGCACCAGAAACACCCCCCGGCAAAAATGGCGGTTTTAGTTTCGGCTATTGCAGGGCTGGAAAATAATATTGCCAGTAATGACAACAACTGAAAGGTGGATTTTGTTTGCATCAGGTAATTTCCTTGAACCGTGGCTTGTCTGGTTCAAGATATTTGCCAATTTGGCACCTACTGCAATTAACTTATTTACACAAGCGCGTGAAAGGGAACGGTGCGGAAATCAATGGGTTGTTTCCAGGCCCATTTGCTGCGCCAGCCGCATTCTTGAGGAACCAAAGTCAAAACAGCCGCCAATATTGATGTTGGCTTCATCCAGCATTGCCAGGAATTGTTGTTTTTCACCGTCAGTGAGTTGTGAGCGTAACAGGGTTCCCAACCTGTCAATGACAAATGATGTATCACTCACTTCGATCACGGCCCATTTTGCATAACCCAACGCTGTATCAACGGTCTCCTGATCAGCGATATTCAATAGTAGACTCTCAATGATTTCTTCATCAGCATCACCCAGAACAAATTCTTCTGATTGCAGTGAAACAAGAAGGGTTGCTGCGGCGGTGACTGGATCACTGATTTTGGTGATTGGGGAAGTGGTAATAACAGGACGAATTGATTTTGCGTCAGATATGCCCAAACGCCTGGATATGCTGTTCTTACCTTTTGAACGGCGGTAGAAAAAAACAGCAATCGCCAACAGGCAAATGATTAAAATCAGGGTTTGCATGTATTAAGCCAATTAAAAACAATTATCATACCAAAATGGGCATTTTGATCGATGATGTAAACCCTGGCAGGCGTATTTGGTGCATTTACTTTTCACAATTTATGGCAAATCATATGCAGGCAGTTTGTCCTTACCTGATCCACAGTCTCCGGATTGGTTCGCTACGCGGTGGTCCCCGCAGCGCGTAGATCGATCTGCTGTATGACGATATATGACCAGAATATGCCGAAAACTTTACATTTACCGAATTCGAGCCTGTTAAACTTCCGGGACCCGCAGCACGATAGCTTGGAATCTGAGAGGAACAGGAAACAGATGCCACCGGAAAATCAATCCAATGACCGTCCTGTGGGTGCGGCACTTGTGGTCGGCGGGGGCATCGCCGGGATGCAGGCTTCGCTTGATCTAGCCAATACCGGCTTCAAGGTATTCATGGCCGAACAGAAATCGGCTATTGGTGGCCATATGGCACGGTTGGACAAGACCTTTCCGTCCAATGATTGTGCGATGTGTACGATCTCGCCGCGGCTGGTCGATTCAGGTCAGCATCTAGATATAGACGTTCTGACAAATACCGAGGTTCTGGCGCTGGAGGGTGAGGCCGGAAACTTCACTGCGACATTGCACAGTAAGGCCCGGTTTATCGATACTGACAAATGCACCGCTTGTGACGATTGTGCCAAGGTTTGCCCGGTCTCGGTGAAAAACACATTCGAGGGTGGGTTGAGCCAGCGGCGCGCGGCCTACAAGCTTTACCCCCAAGGCGCCCCCGACGCCTATGCCATCGATAAAAGCGGGGTAGCACCGTGTCGCGATGCCTGCCCCACCGGGCAACGGGCGCAAGGCTACATTGCGCTGATCGGCGCGGGCCGGTACGAGGAAGCGTATAAATCCATCCGGCTCGACAACCCCTTTCCGGCGATCTGCGGCCGGATCTGCAATGCTCGCTGCGAAGATGCCTGTTCACGTGGGATGGTGGAGAAGCCGGTCAGCATCCGTGCGTTGAAGCGCTTCATCACCGATACCGCGATTGCGGCGCCGCGGGTTAAACCAGAACCGGCCGAACGTAAATATGACCAGAAGGTCGCCATCATCGGAGCGGGGCCCTGTGGCCTTACCGCGGCCCAGGATCTGTGCATGGAGGGTTTTGGTGTTACCGTGTTCGAAGCGCTACCAGTAGCGGGTGGCATGCTGCGCGTTGGTGTGCCCGAGTTCCGCCTGCCTACCGAAATCATCGAGCGCGAGGTTGCTGATATCGTCGATCTGGGTGTTGATCTGCGCTTGTCGACTCCGGTTAAGAACCTCGATGACCTGTTTGAACTCGGTTATGATGCGGTGCTGATGACAGTCGGCGCACATGAGGGCATCAGGTTACCAATTCCGGGCACCGATCTTGATAACGTGCTGATCAACACCAGGTTCCTGCGCGACGTGCGTCTGGCGGCTATGGGCGCCAAATCGCATGACCCACGCCCCCAGATCGACGGCAAGCGGGTGGTGGTTGTCGGCGGCGGCGATGTGGCCATGGATGTGGCACGAAGCGCGGTTAGGCTTGGGGCTACGGACGTGCAGATGGCAGTACGCGGCTCTGGCGGCGCCATGCCCGCAAGCGTTGCCGAGGTTCGCGCTGCAGAAGAAGAAGGCATCAGAATGCATGTCGGCTTGAATTTCCTTCGCGTGACCGATGACGGTGCAGGAAATGTCACCGGCCTTGAATGTCAGCGGGTCGAGCGCTTCGAAACCGCAGCGGACGGGCGAAAAGTTGCACATGTGGAACCCGGCTCAGACCATATCATGCAAGCTGACGTTATCATCCTGTCTGTCGGACAAAAGGCCGGTCTGGGCTTTATTCCCAAGGGCAGGGGAATCCATTCCGATGGTGACTGGGTGGTCCGCGTCAACAAGGACACCTATGAAACAGCCCATCCCGGTGTATTTGCCGCAGGCGATCTGATCAGCGGCACCGCTTTTGTCATCGACGCCATTGCTGGTGGGCGCAAGGCGGCTGCTTCGATCTCGCATTACCTGCTGGATGGAGCGGCGAAAGGTGAAGTGCCCTCAGAGCAACCCATAGCCACCTTTACCCAAACCGAACTGGACAGGAAGGTTCTGAATGGCGACATCAAGCTTGCCGAGCCTCCGGTCGAGGGTCACCTGCCGCCTGAAGAACGAACAAGTCATTTTCACGAAGTCGATGCGGTCCTGAGCGAAGATCAGGCCCGCGCTGAGGCGGCGCGCTGTCTTGAATGCGGCATATGTTCGGAATGCAACGCATGTGTCGATGCCTGCGGGTTTGACGCTATTGATCTGAACATGCGTGATGAAACGCGTAAGGTCGAAGTTGGAGCCGTGGTGTTGGCACCAGGTTATAAACCCTATGAGGCCGAAGCGGCGCAGGAATTCGGAGTAGGGCGCTTCGCGAATGTGCTGACCTCGCTGCAATATGAACGCCTGTTATCCGCCTCAGGGCCGACATCGGGCAAGGTTATGCGACCCTCGGACGGCGAGCGCCCTAAACGCATCGCTTTCCTGCAATGCATCGGTTCGCGCGATACCTCACACGACTATTGCTCGGCAGTTTGCTGTATGTATGCGACCAAGCAGGCGACGATGACAATGGGGCATTGGCCCGACAGTCAGATCGAAGTCTTCGTCATGGATGTGCGGTCTTTTGGCAAAGGCTATGAGACCTATTACCAAACCGCCCGGGACAAGCACAATGTTAACTACCGTCGCTGTCGCGTGTCAGCGGTTCGCGAAGATGCAGAGACAGGAAACCTGATCTTAAAGACTATGGACCGGGGTGCGGGCATCGCCGCACCGGGCGAAAGCGCGGTCCTCGAAGAATATTTTGACATGGTGGTGCTGTCGGTTGGCATGGAGATCGCCGAGAGCACAAAGAAACTGGCAGCAACGCTACGCGTTGAACTCGATGAATACGGGTTTTGCAAAACCATCCAGCACGACCCGCTGCAGACCAGCCGCAAAGGGATCTTTGGTGTCGGCCCTTTCCGCGAACCCAAGGATATTCCCGAAAGCCTGCTGGAGGCGAGCGGTGCTGCGGCACAGGCGGGTACACTGATGCGCGCTGCGCGTGGCACATTGACGCGCGAGGCTGTATTCCCGTCCGAACGCGACATTATGACAGAGAACCCCAAGGTTGCAGTTTTCGTGTGCCATTGCGGCACCAATATCGGCGGTTATCTGGATGTACCCGAAGTCGCCAACTACGCCGCCGACCTGCCCAATGTGATCCACACTGAAGACAACATGTTCGCCTGTTCTGCCGATAGCATCGTCCATATTGCCAAAAAGGTGGCAGAAACCGGTGCAAACCGCGTGGTGGTTGCTTCCTGCACTCCGCTGACCCATGAACCGGTGTTCAAGAAGACGCTTCAGCAAGCCGGGCTGAACCCACATCTTCTGGAGATTGCCAATATCCGCAATCAGTGTTCCTGGGTGCATTCGCATGACTGGGATGCAGCTACAGGCAAAGCCAAGGACCTGGTGCGCATGTCAGTGGCACGTGTCAAGGAGCAGCAGCCGCTGAAAACAGGCAGCATCGAGGTTCAACGCGGCGCGTTGGTGATCGGTGGCGGGGTTGCTGGGATGACAACCGCGCTGACGCTTGCCAATCAGGGATTTCCAGTCGATCTGGTCGAACGCAGCGAAGCACTGGGCGGAGCCCTTCGCCAGGTGCATTACGGGTTAGAGGAATTCGGTGCCGGGGCTTATCTGGCACCCGAGGGAGAGGATCGTTTTCGCTCTCCACAGGCTTTTCTGAACCAGCTTATCGATGAAATCAGGGCAAACCCGCTGATCACAGTTCATCTGGGCGCTAACCTGTCCGGGATGAACGGGATCATGGGCAATTTCATCTCAAAACTTACCTACAGCGAAACTGGTCAAAGTATCGAGGTCGCCCATGGTGTCTATGTCGTTGCCACCGGCGGTGAAGAATACCGGGGCGACGAATATTGTTATGGTCAGGACGACAGGATTACCACACAACAGCAATTTGAAGCCAGGCTGGCGGCACATGAAAATGACGAGAATAACCAACCGTTGCCGAGCAACATCGTCATGGTGCAATGTGTCGGCCCGGCGGATAAATACTGCGGTCGCATCTG
>JAAELZ010000470.1 GCA_024226105.1 Pseudomonadota bacterium
CACCATTTGCAGTTCAACCGACTTGGGCTGCTGATCCATAGAATTTAGAAACGTGGAAAGTGCCTCATCATCTTCCATCGCCAGAACTCGATTTATCCCGACTAAACAGGATTCATCAAAATCCTGGGAGGCTTTCTCGCGTAATTGTAACCGGCGGGACGCGAACCACCAGCCAGAGCTGGCTGCCAGCGGTAATAACAACAAAAGCCATGCGGCGTTCATCGAAAATGATCTTTATGATTTATAAAAATATAAACTAAAAAGGGCTAAACCGTTTCGGCTTTCTTAAGCTTGCGATTGGTACTCATCAATCTGCTGCGTAAACGTAGATTTGAAAGAGAGTTAAACAGGAACCCTATCAGCAAGCCGACGACAAAAGTGGCAATGATTAATAGCGATAACGGCACCTCCCAACTAAAACCCCAGGGATGGGAACCATAGTAATCGAGGTTTACCATTTGCTGGTTTTTATAAACGAAAGTCAGCCCGAATACCATTACGAACGATACAAGCAATACATAAAAAAGCTTTCTCATGAATGTATCTGTCTATTTTTTTAGACGTAATCGACGCGGCGTTTTAATTCGTTGCCTGGTTTAAAATGCGGAACATATTTCGCCGGAACTTTAACCTGCTCACCTGTTTTGGGGTTTCTGCCGACGCGAGGAGGCCTGAAATGCAAAGAGAGGCTACCGAAGCCCCTGATCTCAACGCGTTCACCTGAAACCAGCCCGCTGATCATATTATTCAGGATCGTATCGACGGCCATTTCAACATCTTCTTCCGTCAATTGCGTTTGCTTTTGCGCCAGGCGGCTTACGATACCGGATTTCGCCACGCTACGTATGTTGTCAGAATCTCTATCACTCATAATAGTTCCAAAACTGGGGAGGAGTGTCAATAATAAAATGAAGGGCTCGTTTTCACAAGCCCTTATTTATTAACCGGATTTTTATAAACTCGGGAAGCCCCTGCTAATTACCCGGAGCATCCGGGCAGAACGATCAATTCCCCCTGGATAACTGTGCTTTAAGTTTGTCACCCAAAGTAGTTGTGGATTCCTTATTTTGTGCGGCATAGTCCTGAATCGCCTGATCTTCAATATCCATATCCAGCACTTTAACCGACAAAGTGATACGACGGTTTTTACGATCGATACTGGTGATTTTTGATTCAATCTCATCGCCTTCGTTTAAGGCTGTGCGCGCGTCTGCAACATGGTCTGCACCAATTTCACTGGCACGCAAAAAACCTTCAACGTTTTCTGCCAGCTCAATCACTGCGCCACGCGCAGTGACTTCGGTAATTTTGCCGCTAACCGCCGAACCTTTAGGATGTTCAGAAGCGTACGCAACAAAAGGATCATCCGATGCCTGCTTCAGGCCCAGTGAAATACGCTCTCGCTCCGGGTCCACTGCCAGAACCACAACAGTAATTTCATCACCTTTGTTAAATTCACGAATCAGTTCTTCGCCCGGGCGATCCCATGACAAGTCGCTAACGTGCGCCAGGCCATCAATTCCGCCTTCAACGCCAACAAACATACCGAAATCAGTAATGGAGCGAATCTTGCCTTCCAGCTTGTCGCCTTTCTTGTATCGTGAGGCAAACTCATCCCAGGGATTAGGCTGGCACTGCTTCATGCCCAGAGAGATACGGCGACGCTCAGGATCAATCTCAAGCACCATAACTTCCACTTCATCACCAACGTGGCAAACTTTGCTCGGATGAATGTTTTTCTTGGTCCAGTCCATTTCGGACAAGTGAACCAGCCCTTCAACGCCGTCTTCGATTTCAACAAAGGCACCATAATCTGTGATATTGGTAACCTTGCCGAACAGACGTGAACTCTGGGGATAACGACGCTCGAGATCTGCCCAGGGATCACCACCCAGTTGCTTGAGGCCCAATGAAACACGCGAGGCTTCTTTATCGAACTTCAATACTTTAACTTCCAGTTCATCACCGACATTGAGCACTTCTGAAGGATGGCGTACGCGTTTCCATGAAATATCAGTAATATGCAGTAATCCGTCCAGACCACCAAGATTTACGAACGCGCCATAATCAGTCAGATTCTTCACGATACCTTTTACCACCTGGCCTTCTTCCAGGCTGTCGAGTAACTTTTCGCGATCTTCCGATAGCTCACTCTCAACCACCGCGCGCCGTGATACAACAATGTTGTTACGCTGACGATCCAGTTTAATAACCTTAAATTCAAGTTCACGATCTTCGAGGTAGGCCAGATCTTTGACCGGTGTGACGTCTACCAGAGAACCCGGCAGGAAAGCACGTACGTGGTCAATATCAACCGTGAAACCACCTTTAACACGGCCCGTAACCACACCGGTTACGATGTCACCGTTATTTTGAGCTTTCTCCAGATCATCCCAGGCACGGGCGCGTAAGGCGCGTTCACGAGATAACTTGGTGTGGCCGTGACCATCTTCTACTGCTTCGATCGCAACTTCAGTTGCGTCCCCTTCTTTGACGGTGATCTCACCATCGCTGTTTTTGAATTCCGCAAGGGGAATGGCTGATTCGGACTTGAGCCCTGCATCAACGATAACGTAATCATCACCAACTTCAACAACAGTACCGAGCACTAGCTCGCCTGTTTTCATGGTGATTTTACTAATACTTTCTTCTAATAAAGCGGCAAAAGATTCTGACATGGTTAAAAAACGTGGCAAGTCGCCACACCCGGTTAAGGTTAGTATATAGGGATATAAGTGCTCTATAACCCCGTTAAAATGCCCGTTTAATCGAGCGGAACATCTACCTCAAATGGTAGCTGTCCAATTACTTTTTTCAGCACTTCATTGATACTTAATTGAGTTGTATCAATGATGTTTGCATCTTCTGCGGGGCGAAGCGGGGAATCGGCTCGATTCGTATCCCGTTCATCACGCTGCTGGATGTCCCGAAAAAGGGCGGCGATATTACCATCCAGCCCCTTCTCCTTCAACTGTTTATAACGCCTTTTTGCGCGTTCTTCCGCTGCAGCCGTAAGATAGAATTTATGCGGGGTTTGCGGGAATATGGTGGTGCCCATATCACGCCCGTCTGCGACCAGCCCGGGAGGCTTTAAAAATCCGCGTTGCAATTCCAGTATCGCTGAGCGAATTTGCGGGTGTTGTGCAACCCGTGAGGCGTATTCGCCCGCCTGCTCAGTGCGTATAAACCTTTCAACTGATTTCCCATTGAGCTGTGCGCCACTTGTAAAATCTATTTGCAGCGAAGCGGCCAGCGCAACTAATGCGTCTGCATCAGCAAAATCAACCCCGGCCTGAGCCGCCGCATAAGCCAGGATTCGATACAGGGCGCCACTGTCAAGATAGTGCCAGCCCAGGGCATCCGCCAGAGCTTTTGAAATGGTGCCTTTTCCAACACCGCTCGGTCCATCGATAGTAATAACAGGGGCACTCATACGTTTAGCTCGTTATTTCCAGTCTCAGCCCCAGCGAGCTGGCCATCTCAACAAAACCAGGGAAAGATGTCGCCACATTATCGCAATCATGGATGACAATCGGACCATCCGCACGCAATGAAGCGATTGAGCTAGCCATAGCAATACGATGATCATCATAGCTTTGAACCTCGCCCGCGGTAAAAACGTTTTCGGGCTGCTCTGTATTGTCAGGCCCGCCCCTGCCCTGAATAACAAAACCATCGGGCATTTCACTGGCTTTTATACCTAACTCGGTTAAGGCCTTGACGATGGCCATGAGGCGATCACTTTCTTTTACCCGTAATTCTTCAGCGCCCGTCAAACGGGTTTCGCCCTGCGCGCAGGCAGCGGCAATTGCAATCACAGGAATTTCATCGATTGCCAGTGGCACCCAGGCCTCGGGAATATCGATTCCTTTCAGGGCACTGGCGCGTACCACAATATCGGCAACCGGTTCGCCACCCACCTCTTTTTGATTCGCATATTCAATACAGGCACCCATCTTCTCTAAGATACTAATAATGCCGGTACGAGTGGGGTTAATCCCGACATGTTTTAGAGTAATCTGGCTACCTGGTGAAATACTTGCGCCAACGATAAAAAAAGCGGCTGAAGATATATCCGCAGGCACATCTATATCGGTTGCTACCAGTGCCCTGCCA
>JAAELZ010000471.1 GCA_024226105.1 Pseudomonadota bacterium
ACCCTGGAAACCCTGCGTAAGACCTATCCGGAACAACGGCTGATCGCGATATTGGAACTGCGCTCAAACACCATGCAAATGGGGGTTCACCGGAAAACACTGGTACCCGCACTGAAACAGGCCGATATCGCCTGTGTTGTTAGTAATGCAGAAAAAGGCTGGGCACTGCCCGAGCATCAACATCCCGCCTTAAACCAGTTTAGCGGGGCTGACGATTGCCTGGCCTATATTCGACCTCTTCTGCGCAGCAACGACGTTGTTATTATTATGAGCAATGGCAATTTTGACGGGCTGGTCAATACGCTAAGAGACGCTTGAACCAGCCCCCGGTATATTTCCGAATTCAAAAAATCACACCAGGCATTCGGTCCCGGCCCGCACCAGACAGAACTGACGAAATGTCACCCGTATTCAATTCGCTAATGCGCACCTGCTGATTGTATACTTACAAAAATACCCCTAACTCAATGCTGTCCCCTTTTGTCTGAAATAATCATCGTCTTTTTCGCAGCTCTACTGCATGGTGCACTCGGGCTGGGCTTTCCAATGACCTCCACTCCCCTGCTGGCCTGGCAAGGCAGCCTGTTCCGGGCAATTCAGCTCACGCTGATTCCCACGCTGGGTGTGAATATCCTGATGATAGCCCGCCAGTCCAGGCCCTGGCAGGCTTTTCGCCCTTTTATCAAAATTATACCTACCACGATAGCGGGCACACTCATTGGCAGTTTTTTCATCATTTACTTTAACCCCGAGATATTTCGCATATTGCTGGCACTAGTCATACTGTTATTTCTATTTTTGGACTATCGGGGGCAACTGAAACACACCAACCCGGACACCCACCCACGCGGCATTTTGTTAACCGGCCTTGTGACGGGTATACTGGTCGGAACCGTAAACGCGGGCGTTCCATTACTAATTATTTTTGCGCTATACAATCACCTGACACGCACACAAAGCATCGTGTTGTTTAACAGTTGCTTTCTAAGCGGGAA
>JAAELZ010000472.1 GCA_024226105.1 Pseudomonadota bacterium
CAGGCATATTACTGCGAAGCCATCCTGTCCTTTCTCAAAACCTGGACCGAAACAGGTCTCATCGCATTTATATCAAGCGACTGAGCAACCCACAACCAGTCTCACCCACCTACTTTCCCCATAGCACCGCATCAAGCCCCGCGGTTTCCCACTTTATCGATTGTTAAACATCTGCGCGGTATAAGTCAGTATATAATTCAACCAATGGTGAGGGGCGCAGTTGTCTAACAATCCTTAACAACGCGGTCAGTCAACTGCTTTTTGAGTTGTCACGGGAAATGACCGCTTTACCCTTATTCACGGTCATTCACCGTAAGCGCTCAGTTTACAATTTTCACACAACCTGCTCAAGATCAATGACCGGACGGATCGGCAGCAAGGCCTCAATATCTTCCACTGAGATGGCTTTGGGCAATTCTGTGAACACGCGCTTCAAATACAGGATCGTTGCGGCTGGCAGTTTTGTGGTTCTCGAGATAATCGCCAATAATGAATCGTATGTCGGCAATCGGTAGTCGGGCAACATCGGTCATATCGTTCTGATACCAGCCAATCAACTCATCAGATGTGCAGTTGAACTCATCGGCCATTGTGGTGAGTCGCTCTACTGCAAACGCACGGTATCGTCTCTTCTTGCTCCGGCATGTAGCATTGCAACAGACAGCATCGCTACGTTTTGGGGTGAACGACCATGCACATATCTCACAGGTTTTACTCTCAATTAAATGCCCCCATTTGTCCCCCTGCATGTCCCCCAGCATGTCTCTCGTCCTGCTTGACTTTTCGTAAGTCACTGATTTAATGGTAGGCGCGAGTGGATTCGAACCACCGACCCCCACCATGTCAAGGTGGTGCTCTAACCAACTGAGCTACGCGCCTGAAAAATCAGAGCGCGAAGTGTACACATAAGGTAGGCGGCATTCAATGCTTATTGAAAATAACTGGGTAACTCATCCTAATATACAAAAGCCCATCTCTTTGAGGTCAAATGTAGGATGTGATAAGCGGTAGCGCATCCACCATAAGCCAGCTTTTTAACCGATATTTTGGTGGGTGTGCTATCGCTTATCCACCCTGTTTTCTCCAGGTTCTAATCGACTAAAATCCCCCTCGCCCCCCTTTGTCAAAGGGGAAGAATACGGGGCTATACCGGTTCCTCGGCGATGCCCTGAACCTCAACCGTCAGGTGTGATACTTGCGGGCATTTCTGGCGTAACTCGGCCTCCAGTTCATCGATCACTTCTTCCGTTCGCTCCAGGGTGGCCTGTACCACCGCTCGGCTGGTTATATAGTGTTCCAGGTCCTTTTGTTGACGCCGTTTATCCGGCACGCTCTGACGTAATGCCTGTTCGTGACGTTTTATGCGCACCCGCAAATCACCCATCATCGCCTCCTCACGCATTTCAATTTCAGCTACCACCACGGTATGGTTTTCATCGATAATCACCGAACGCAAATCATGATAAGCCTCAACTTCATGGTGCCCGGACACCACGTCGCGAAATGCCTGTTCTGCTGCAGGATCACGCACATCGGTAAGAAAGCGCATATTCACTTTTCCGAGGAAAAAGGCCGCCAGGCCCAGCATCAGCGCAATGACCACAGAAAAACCAATATCCCACATCGGATTGTCTGTTATGTAGGTCAGGCCGATACCCGTTGCGGCCAGCAAAACCCCAGTAACGGCAATAGTATCTTCAAGCACAACGGCAACAAGGGTCGGGTCGTCAGCGCTAAAAAGGTATTTCACTATATTACTGCCGCCTTCTTTGCGCATTCGTGCGTGCAACTCACTACCGGCGATGTACAGCACATAACCTTCGAGCACAAAGGCGATCAGCAGCACCACAACCGAGACCCATATCGGGTTTAACTCAATACCTGCGAAGGCCACAGAGGCAGGGCGCTCCACCAGCTCAAGTTTGTGATAAACGTGCCAGGCATGTGCCAACCCCCAACCGGAACCGATCGAGAACAGGCCGATCGCGCTCCACAGGTTCCACATATATTTTTTCTGTCCATGGCCAAAGGCATATTCCTGATCTGCGGGCCGTCCTCCACGGGTGAGCCCCATTAAAAGAAATATCTGATTAATGGTGTCCATCAAACTGTGCACCGCCTCGTTCATCATTGCCGCTGAATGTGTGGCAAACGCCGCCAGGAACTTAAGCGCGGTGATAATGGCGTTAACCACTATTGCATACAGAACAGCTTTTTTAGAATTATTTGCAGCCATAAGCCACCTTAATTTACCTGTACATTACTTATCATAATATCAGCCCGAATATTTCGTGAATTATTCGAGCTGGTGATATCAGTGTATCGTGTTAGATGCAACGTTTTAAGCATCAAGCACACGCTCAGCCACCCGGGAAAAACTTCCAATTGCCTACCCTACTCACTTTTATCGCAATCAAAGTGAATCATTCCTGTAGCCAATCCAGGGCACCCGGTTTCGTTTCAAAATATTTCACCTCGCCCGAGATAAACCAGGAGCCCATTTTCGCGCTGTACTCCTGCCATTTTCTATTGCCAACGATGGCGATTTTCTCGAACTGACTACCATGTTTCAGGCCAAGCTTGAAATCATCCCAGGCGGCACGAAGTTCCCAGCCTTCGAGTTCAGTGCCGTCAATCAGTGCGTTAATCCTGGGGTCTTTAATGCCCTCAAGCGCAGAATCCAGCATCGGTACAATGGTTTCGTAGTCTTCGTGCGTCAGTTTTCCGATCGCTTTGAGCGACAGAAAAAATGCATTGTCAATTCGTTCAATACCAATTGAAAGTCCGTGTCTTTTTACATTCATTTGCTCACCTCCAGATAAGTTTACTAAGACATCATCATAGCACCACCAAAAATGCTGCTCAACAAAATCGAGATACCGGTAATGATGAACGACA
>JAAELZ010000473.1 GCA_024226105.1 Pseudomonadota bacterium
CCACCGGGAACCAGGGCATCAAACGGCCAGCAGGTCACTAAAGTCAGGCCCGGCGTTTCGGGATCAATTCCTAACTGCCCCTGTTCAGTATTTATCACCCGGGCGCCACTGACCCGAAATTGTGCATGCTGACCAAGATAGTTATCAATTTCGAGCACATCACCCGGCTCAAGTTCGGATAAAAACCTGAAATGCGTATCCCGATGCCCGGCGATCAGAGTATAGGCCTGCTCCCCCGGCACCCGGTTTCTTATCATTGACCCCGGCCCGAATGCCAGCGATTCACCACTGGCATCCTGCATAACAAACCGACGAATTCCCCGCCCCGGAACACTGAGACGCGCAACCACCCGCGTATCCGCCCAGGGCCAGGGTTTAGCAGGAACCAGGCCTGCCTCCCGGCCCTCCCAGGTGGCGCTGATCAACCACTCAGCAAGCGACGCTTTGAGCTTGATATAACTGCCCTGCCACACCAGGCTTAGGCCCAATAGCAGCAAGCCCAATATCAGCGCTTTTCTCAAGGCAACTAAATTCATCACAAACACCCGCCTACTTCGGCTGCTTGCCCGGGACTAAAACCAGCCATTTCCCCGCCCACCCCGGACGAAGCAGTATTCCGCCCAGTAAAATCAGCATTAACCCCATTATCAGCAATAAATTAGCGGGCGTTGCGGTATTCGGCAACGGCACGCTCATGGTATTGCCTTTGGGCATTAAATTTGGAACCTGCTTGTTTTTTGCGGTTAGATGCTCCGGTTTTGAGATTTTTTCTTCAATCGCAACAAAACTGGTATAGCGCGTAGATAACTGGTGTTCGACACCAAGTTTAACGATCTCGGGTTTGATCTTTTCGACCGCTTCTCCGCGAACCACCTGAGCACTGATCAGCGCATCCACTTTTTGGCGCGCCCATAACTTATCCAGGTTCGTTGCCTGCGGGGCACCCGAAACCTTCAGACTGCGCGACCAGGGTTTACCCGCCAACTGCCCGCTGATATTTAGCTGAGCCATGGCTTCCGTTGATCTGGCCAGCACCATCAAAGGCTCGCCAAGATACAAATCCGGAATCTTCGCCGGATACATCTCTACCGCCTTATTATCCGGCCAGTGTATGTTCAGATTGCTCATCACCGGACGATTTATGCGCGCAAACAGCGCGTTCATGCGCTTTTCTGCCTGGTCGAGGGTAGCGATATTTTCGTAACTCCCGCGCCCATAGTGCGCCGCACCGCGCATAAAATGGCTGTTCGGCGCACTGCCGATGCCAACCGTAAACAGGCGCGCATCATCAAGCCGGGACTGAATCAGGCGAAACAGCTCTTCTTCATTTCCTACGCTACCATCGGTAATAAAAATTATTTGCCTGAGATAAGATTCTTCCCTACGCTGCTTAAAGGCCAGTTTCAGGGCTGCATTCATGTTGGTGCCACCATCGGCAACCAGGCCTGAAACAAAGGCTTCGGCGCGGCTGAGGTTTGACCTGCTGGCAGCCACGGGTTCAGAGAACAGCGCATTGGCCGAACTATCAAAATCCACAATATTGAAGCGATCTGTGGGCGACAGATAGCCAAGCGCTGTGCGCAGGCCCCGCTTCGCCTGTGGCATTGAGATTCCCGCCATAGAACCCGAGGAATCGATGATAAAAATAACCTCACGTGGCAGGGTTTGTACAATATTTTGCATCGGCGGCATCACCATCAGCAGCGAGTAATCAGCCTCGCTGCCCGCCTGCTGGAATACCGCCGCATCGGGCTGCTGGCTGGCCACGGGGGCCCAATGAATAAGCAGATCCCTGTCCAGCGCTTCGAGGCCATTGCTAAAGCGAATGCGTTGCCGGTTCGAACCTTTCGAAGGGGCACTGACATCAAGCGCGTGGCTTAGGCTGGAAATACTCGACAGGGCAAGGCCCGCATCCAGCATCAGATCAAGGCTAAACTGATGGCTGCCCGCCTGCTCAGGCTGCAATACCTGCCAGGGCGTGATTTCGGCCGCATCCGGGACACGATCCGTATTCAGAGACCAGCCGGTAGCCGAATCAATCGCCAGCGCCTGTTCAGGCACAAAATCCTCTTCAGACCCCGCTATTTCCATCACCTCAACGGGTTTGCCGGGTATAAAACGCGGGGTAAGCGTGGTCGGCAGGCGCAGCGAGAATAACCCGGCTTTAAAATCGACCGTTTGAACCCAGGTTATGGTTGCGATCACCTCGCTATCAGGCGCAATATTCGCCAACGACATCGCAAACAGATTCGGCCGGTTTTGTTGTAATAACCCGGCCTTTTTCCCGCTGGCTTTGGCGGCCTCAAATGCACGTTTCGCCGCCTGTTTTTCCTTAACCACGCCACGGATGATGCGGCCGTCTGTTTCCAGGCTAAGGCTATCAATGGCGGCCTTATCGGGCAGAGGAAACACGTAACGCCCGTTAACCCAGTCCGGCGAGGGATTGCGAAAGGTCTGGCGCAGCGTGATGGTCGCCACCAGCCCGTTTACCTCACCGGAAAGTTCGGTGTTTAAACGTAAGGCAGAAGAAACACCACCTTCATGGCTGATCAATTCCAGATCGGCCGAGGTAGAGATTTCAGCTTGAGTGTCTGCCCCGGCGTTTGAGCTAAACATGCCCGGCATCGACCCCAGCGCACAAAGCGCCAACAACTTAGCTACATTTCGAACCATGATAAATCCTCATCGATATTTAAGAAGCACCCAGCTTCGCAAACCGATTTGGGATTTATGTGAACAGTATGTGTGGATTAGGTGTTTTTAGGGCACTTACCTATATCTGTAGGCAAGAAACACAAAACCACATTTATCGTCATACCCGCGAAGGCGGGTATCCATAATACAGGTAGAGACAGGGTTATAGATTCCCGCCTACGCGGGAACGACATTGGCTCCGGACAGTAATACGTTTTCACAAAAATAACGTATAGCGGGCCTTTCACACCCGCCAGCTTATTTTCGCCAATACCCCTTCCGGCGTATTCGAAAGCGCCGCTGAGCCCCTGTGCAGCTTCATAATTTCTCTGACAAAGCTCAAACCCAGCCCCGTACTTTTGGATTTCTGCTGCTTCGCCGGCATGGAAAAAAACCGCTCAAACGCACGTTTTATAACAAGCGGATCCAGCTTCTGATCTTTATTCAGCACCTCAACCGAGCAAACTTGATCAGACACCGTATAACGTATCTGAACTTCACCCCCGGCCGGACCATAGTGCAAAGCATTGTCCAGCAAATTGGCAATCGCCTGCTGAATTAAAAGCGGGTCTCCCCGGGCGATCAGTTTTTCGTGGCCCGGATCATTTATGCTGATTTTACGCGCCAAAATCAGCGCCCGGCGTTCCTCCAGTAATTGCCTTATGCATTTCGTCAAATCAAATTTGATCGAGGTTTGTAGCGGCGGCAGGCCCTCGAGTTTCGCCAGTTCCAGCATGCGTTCCACCAGGCGGGACATGCGCTGATTGGCGTTTTGTATATTATTTATAAATTGCTGACGCTGCTCGGCGGGCAAATCTTCCTGCAGCAGTTCCGCTGCCGCATGAACTGAGGTGATCGGTGTTTTCAGCTCATGGGTCAGGCTGTGCACATAATCTTCAACGTACTGCTTTCCATCCAGTTGCCGGCGCAGGCGCGAAATGGCCTGTGCCAGATTGATAAAAC
>JAAELZ010000474.1 GCA_024226105.1 Pseudomonadota bacterium
GGAGGGTGCATGGTTAGCCATTTAACCGACGAACAACGCAGCCATAATGAGTGAGTGGAAACCCAGAAGTGATAATTATTTTTTGAGGCTGCCCTTAGCCTGCACGTTCAGATAAACTGATCTCCACTTTAAAGCTATTTTTGTAGAAGCTCAGCAAAACCTGTTACAAATCAACAGATAACAGGTTTTGATGTGATCCGATCGAACCCCCACATATTTCAGCTTTCGGATTTTACGGAGAGACCACTATCTCATGAAAGTCGGTTATACTAAAACAAAACTCAGCCCATTCAGTTCTTCATCATGCCTCAGTTACAACTCCCCATTTTTCCAATCGGTTCAACTCATATTACATCGACTCTGGCTTTTGTGCGGGAGAATGATCAAATAACTTATTTCAATGGCAGCATGCCGGTTTTTACACATGACAAAAATGACATCGCTTCTTTTAAAATGATTACGGCACAATTCTATCTGAATGGAAATGCCAAACAGGCGGAAATTGCCCGTGCCTTTGGGATATCAAAGATCAGCATCAAACGTGCCGTTAAACGCTATCAGGAATCGGGACCAAAAGGATTTTATACGCCTCGCAATACCCGTGGAGCCAGCGTATTAACTCCCGCCGTGCTGATTCAGGCACAGCAATTACTGGATAATGAAGTAGAACCTCGTGATGCCGCTGATCAATTGAATATTAAACGCGATACCCTGGGCAAAGCCATACTGGCCGGGCGCTTATACAAGCCAAAAAAAAAGATCTCGATAGCCCGACCGTTCACACTAAGAGCGAGCGCAGTGAAACTGATAGCCAGGCGCTCATGGGCATGGGAGCCTGTTATACAGAGGCACGGGTAGCGGCCAGTCTGGGCCATCTTGAAAGCCCGGTGGCTCCCGACTTCAAACCGGCAGTCGATGTACCCAATGGCGGTGTTTTATTTGCACTGCCAGCATTGCTATCGATCGGTTTACTCAAAACAACTGATCATTTTTTTCAGCTCCCGAAAGGTTACTACGGATTAGAAAGCCTGTTCCTGTTACTCGCCTTTATGTCGCTGGCCCGGCTGAAATTTATCGAATCACTGCGCTATTGTTCACCGGGGGAATGGGGTAACTTACTCGGATTAGACCGGGTACCCGAAGTGAGAACCTTAAGAAACAAAATTCGCCTGTTGTCGGGTGATAACCGCCCGGAACGCTGGAGCGAAGCGCTGTGTAAAGAATGGATGAATGCCGCACCCGAGCAAGCGGGTACCCTGTATATCGATGGGCACACCCGCGTGTACAATGGACATCAAACCAAACTGCCGCGACATTATGTTGCCAGACAAAAACTCTGCTTACGCGCCACCAGTGATTACTGGGTCAACGCACTGGATGGACAGCCTTTTTTTGTAGTGAATCAGGTGGTTGATCCCGGCCTGATTAAAGTCATCGAAAATGATATTTTGCCTCGTCTGGATAAAGACGTACCCAACCAGCCCAGTGCGGCAGCACTGTCAGAGAATCTATTATTACATCGATATACACTCGTGTTTGATCGTGAAGGCTACAGTCCCGCCTTCATGGCGCGCCTGAAAGCCAAACGAGTGGCCTGTATGACTTACCACAAATATCCGGGAGAAGACTGGCCAATAGAAGAGTTTAAAACCTGTGTGGTTGAGATGGAAGGTACACAACAGGTGGAAATCAAGCTGGCAGAACGGGGCAGTTGTCTGAGTAACAAACTGTGGGTGCGTGAAATACGCAAACTCACGAGTCGAGGTCATCAAACGGCCATCATCAGTACGGATTATCAATCAAAAGCCGCCCCATTAGCCCTCACGATGTTCGCCAGATGGTCACAGGAAAACTTTTTCAAATATGCCCGTGAACACTACAATTTAGATAGATTAATTGACTATCGTACGGAAACTATTTCTGATCCCCTACAAGTGGTTAACCCCGCCTATCGTCAGCTGGATGGGCAGGTTCGCTCCTGCACCGGAAAACTCACACGACAACTCGCCGAATTCGGAAAAATGACGCTAAAAGAAGACGATGATAATAAAGCGATAAAGGCTTTTTTAAAGAAAAAAGCAGATTGTCGGGAAGATATTGAACAGCTTCAGCATCAATGCCAACAACTCAAGGACGAGCGCAAGAACACTGCTCATCATATTATGGTGGATGAACTCCCTGAAGAAGATCGGTTTATGCAACTGAGTACAGCCGGTAAACATTTAATCGATACCATAAAAATGATTGCCTATCGGGCTGAGACCGCCATGGCGACAATACTACGCCAGAACATGGTGCACCAGGATGAAGCCAGAACGCTACTAGAAGCACTCTTTAAAACAGAGGCTGACATTATTCCAGATGTAAAGGCGGGTACATTAACCGTATCCCTCCACCATCTGGCTAACCGATGTTCTGATGCGGCAATAGAAAAGTTGTGTGAGGAATTGAACGAAACCCAGACAATTTATCCTGGGACAAACTTGCGCCTGATTTTGAAACTGGGGTCAAAATAAATTCTTCGAGATCAGGTTATCTGAGCTTAGTGGATAATGGTGCTTAAAATTGGTCGTTATTCCACTCTGAAGTGAGAATATTTTTTCTGATTGTGA
>JAAELZ010000475.1 GCA_024226105.1 Pseudomonadota bacterium
ATTGTCGCCTCCATGGGTGCATCGGCAGTCTTGCTTTTCGCGGTCCCGCACGGCCCTTTGTCACAACCCTGGCCGGTCATTGGCGGGCACATCGTATCTGCAATTGTGGGGGTCACCTGCGCAAAGTTGATTGCTAATGAAGTTCTGGCTGCGAGCCTGGCAGTCGGTGCCGCTATTGGTGTCATGTACTATTTGCGGTGTATTCATCCGCCCGGCGGTGCAACGGCGCTTTCAGCTGTCATCGGTGGCGAGGCCGTACACGAACTCGGGTACCAGTATGTTTTCACCCCGATCCTGTTAAACGTTCTCGTCATTCTTCTGGTAGCGATTATTTTCAATTACGCCTTTGTCTGGCGTCGATATCCCGCTTTTTTACATCGGTACTACGCACCGCCTGCCCCGTCTTCGCACGAGGCGCAGATCCCTCACATTGCACATGAAGATTTTGTCTATGCGCTAAGCGAAATCGATTCCTTCATCGATGTGGATGAGCACGATCTGTTGCGCATCTATGACCTTGCCACGCGAAAATCAAAAAAACATGATTCACTGGACAGGCAGATCGTGGTTGGAGGTTTTTACAGCAACGGTGCCAGTGGTGAAGACTGGTCTATTCGACAAATCGTTGAGGAATCCAGGAACGAAAGTGAGAATAAAGACGTGCTGATATTCAAAGTGGTCGCGGGACACGACAGCCGCAGTTCGGGCCACTGTTCCAGGGCCGACTTTTTGCGCTGGGCGAGCCACCAGGTGGTTCGAGATGAAGAAAGCTGGAAAAATTATAGCGGGCAGGAATAGGCCGTGACGAAACACATTTCGCTCACCTGTTATTCCCATGTTCTGGTATCGCAAAATGCCCGGTGTAGAGTACTATGCAATTATTATGAGCCATAGGCTATCCTGCTTTCTCTTTGTGAAACAAACTGTTACGTTGGATTCACTGCACTTATCCACCCTGCAAAAAGTTTTTACAACACTCTGTGAAACTCAGGCCATTACGAAATTAGTTCTGCTTCGTAGCCAGCTCCCTTGACTGCGGCGATCAGTTGCGCCACATCGGCCATACCGTTCACGGTTGCACTACCCGGCTCAAGGCGAACCTCTACGACTTCAACACCCTCAGTACTTTCAAGCGCCCTGCTTGCATTCTTGACGCAATGATTACATGTCATGCCGGTAATTTTTAGTTCAGTTGTATAATCCTAAATTCCTCAGTTGGGCAGGGTATAGGGTGCTTCTGTG
>JAAELZ010000476.1 GCA_024226105.1 Pseudomonadota bacterium
ATCCCTGCAGACTGCCGCCATTGTTCTCTCTGATCAATCGCTCGGGCAGAGCCGTGTATTGGTGGATCGCCCCGCAGATATTTCATTTGTCAGTGGCCGCCAAATCCAGCAGGAAGAGCGTGAGGATTACCGGCGTTATGCGGTGAATGAGTCCGGTATCTCACCTATGGCGATTCCCGGCACACCTCTGTGCCAGTACACCGCCGATGGCCTCGAGCATACGCCGACCGGTACGCCCTCGAGCCGTGCAGAAGATCATTTGCAGCAGATGGATAAAAGGCAGAGAAAACTTGAACAATTCGATTACGGCGATCATTGGGCCGAAATTGAGGGAGAAGGTGAAACCGCCGTATTAACCTGGGGGTCCAGTTGTTCGCCGGTAAGAGAGGCGGTGGAATTACTGCGTGCAGAGGGGGTGAAAATAAAACTGATTGCACCCCGCCTACTATTACCCGTGCAACCGGAACGGCTGGCCGATGAGTTGCAGGGCGTGAAAAGGGTACTGGTAATAGAGCAGACCCACGGCGCTCAGTTTTATCGCTACCTGCGTGCTTACTACGATCTGGTAGATGAAGTCGACTCAATGGCGATTCCCGGGCCCCTGGCGATTCGTCCCCTTGAAGTTTATAACAGGCTGAAGGCCTGGGAGTCAGGAAAATGAATTTAGCTTGCCCGCATGTCGCTTTAAAGGCAAAGGACTACAAATCGACTACCAAACCGGTGTGGTGCCCGGGCTGTGGTGATTACGGCGTACTACTGTCTATCACCAAGGCGATGGCGGAACTGGAACTGAAACCCGAACAGGTGGCACTCATTTCCGGCATCGGCTGTTCATCACGTATGCCCGCTTACCTGAATGTCTACGGTTTTCATGCCGTTCACGGTCGTGCCCTGCCGGTCGCCACCGGCCTTAAGGTTTCCCGGCCGGATCTTACGGTGCTGGCAGCGGGTGGTGATGGAGATGGGTTTTCCATTGGCGGAAACCATTTTCTTCAGGCCTGTCGCCGTAACGTAGATATGACGTATATTGTTATGGATAATCAGGTCTACGGTATGACCAAGGGCCAGGCCTCTCCCACCACCGAGGCAAACTGGGACAAAAGTAAGTTAACCCCGGGCGGCCCTAAAATAAATCCATTCCTGCCCCTGGTAATTGCGTTGGCCTCGGGTGCTAATTTTATTGCACGTACTTCCAGTTCGGACACCAATGCCACGGCCAAAGCGATTGCTGAAGGCATTCGTCACCCCGGTTTTTCTTTTATCCACGTACTAAGCCCCTGTGTTACTTATCGCCCCGAGCAGCGGCAGTGGAAGAAAATGGTTCATCCTGCTCCGCGTGAATTTACCGATGATCCCGCAGTAGCAGCACACCGCCTGATGGGCGACGATAATTTTTATGTAGGCACTCTCTACAAGGGTAATCGGCCTCCCTATCAGCCTGACCTTAACAGTACGGTAGAGCATCTTTCTGAGCTTGAAGCGGGGTTCAGAGTATGAGGGGGGCGGTGGTAAACTGTGAAACCCTGCTGGTGCATACGCTTGTCATTTTGTCGGAGACCGGGGAATGTTACGAGATGTTTGCCGACCAGCTGAAGGTGGCGAATAATAGCGAAACGGCTGAGTTGTTCGATGAACTGGCCGAGGTGCAGCATAAACGCACGGGCAACCTGGAAAAGATGATGGAAGGGCTTGAGCGCCCGCATATCTCTCCCTGGGATTTCACCTGGGATGCCGACCATAGCCCGGAAATGCCGACCATCAATGCCGCTGTTCACTACCTGATGACCCCCCACCAGGTGCTGTCGCTGGCGGTTAATGTTGAACAGTGGGCGATTGAGTTTTTCACCTGGGTTGACCAATGTAATAGCAACGGGAAAGGCGATGATGCGTTGCGGCAGTTGGCCCGGCAGTTCAGTCACGATGCAGAGAAATTTAGAAAACAGCTGCTAAAACGGCAGGAATCATTCCCGCCGCCTGAGGAGGGGTGGGATCATGATCCGGATCCGCCGTTGATACAGGAGTAAACCTTGTTCGCGTGGATGCAAAGATGAAGACCAACAAGATAGATCATATTTGTATTGCGGTGCGGGATCTTGAGCAGGCAAAAAGAATTTGGGAGCCGGTGTTTGGCAAGCGCGAACCGGATGACAGCTATATTGATGAAACCGAGAAAATTAAGGTCGCACGCTACTATCTGGGCGAAGTCGGTTTCGAGCTGATGGAGTCTACTTCAGAGGACGGAGATGTCGCCAGATTTATAGATCGGCGGGGTGAAGGTGTCATGCTGGTGAGTTTTAAGGTTGATAGTGCCCGGGATGCAATGGCGGAGCTTGAGCCGCAGGGTTATCCGTTTATAGGAGGTGCCCGTCCGTTTCGGGAGGGGGAGTTTGCCTTTATTCACCCAAAGAAGATGAATGGCGTGCTGCTGGAACTCATTGATGATAAACCTGAGAGGGGGCTGAAAAAGTGAGCGCAACAAATAAAGACGACTTTAAGCCTGGCGATATCATCCTGCATCAGGGTGAAGCCTACCAGGTCTATGAAAACCTGGGGTCAAAAGGCAGGGTGGCCGCATTCCCTGGAGACGATGTCGAGATGATCGAAATGGAATGGGATGAGCAATGTCGAAAAATAGGCAGCGAACCGCTGCCCGGACCCACTCCCTGCGCTACGGGAGACAGCTGCCCCTCAAATCAACAGGCGTTTGTTAAGTTTGACAGGCATTAGGCATGTTTTATTGCCTGTATCCTTTATTTGCGCTCTTGAATTGAAGCGTCATTCCTCCGAGAATAGCCACTTCATTTATTAACAGGTTTAAACCATGTCAAGAGCTTCAGCACGTCACATATTGGTCGATAACGAAGATCAATGCCTCGCCCTCAAACAACAAATTTCAGAAGGCGCAGATTTTGCAGAATTAGCAAAACAACATTCCAGCTGCCCATCCGGTAAACAGGGCGGTGAGCTAGGCGAATTTGGCCCCGGGCAAATGGTGGCTGAGTTTGATAAGGTCGTATTTAGTGCACCCGTAAAGGAAGTTCAAGGTCCGGTTAAGACCCAGTTCGGCTATCATCTCCTGGAAGTAACTGCGCGCGATTAAATCAGAAAACCTCAGCATCACCCCGGCGTGTTCGATGACTGAAATCCCATCGTGTCGCTTTTCAGTCTGCCGCTTAATCTAAAATGAGTTTGCGTAGTTTCAGCGGCCATTGCGCTGGTTTGACCTGATCGCCTCTTTTATCGACGTAAATCAGCGTAGAGTTCATGCTAAAACGTTTTTCTGAATTGCAGTATGCCGTTATGGAAAGGTCCAGACTGGAGGCGCCGAGGCGTTTTGCTTCAAGCTCAAAATCGAGAATGTCTCCATGATAGCTTGGCGCATGAAACGTCGTTTCCAGGTGAACAGTAGGAATGCCTGCCTGCATCGGGCCGTGCAGCGTTTCAAATGATACACCAAGCTGTTCTGAAAACCACTCTTCTACTACCGCATTGACCATTTCAAAGTAGCGAGGATAGAAAACAATTCCGGCGGGGTCGCAATGCTGGAACAGGACTTTTTGCTGGTTCTTAAAGAGGCTCATTTTAATTTGTTCAGGCTGATTTATAACGGTCAACTTAAGGATTCAGGAAGGTGCGCGTCGATTCAATTCGGCGCATTTCTCCTTCAATTTGTAGCGTTGTATTTTTCCGGTTGCGGTTTTGGGTAATGCTTTGCGAAATTCAATCCAGCGCGGGTATTTCCAGAACTCAATATTTTCTTTGGCATGGTTTTTCAGATCTTCTGCCAGGTTATCGCTTTGCTCGACGCCCTCCTGCAGTATCACGAAGGCTTTCGGTTTTAGATTGCCGTGGCCATCCTCATGCGGAACCACGGCCGCTTCCAGGACTTTCTCGTGCGCAATCAGCGAGGATTCAACTTCGAACGGGGAGACCCAGTTCCCACCGGATTTGAACATGTCATCTGCGCGACCACAGTATACATAGTAGCCCCGGTCGTTCTGAAAGTACTTGTCTCCACTGTAGGCCCATGGGCCGATAAAGGTAGTGTGATTTTTCTCGCGCTGGTTATGGTAGCCGTTGCAGGCGCTTGGCGCTTTTACCATAAGTTCACCAATTTCACCCCTGGGAACCTGGTTACCGTCTTCATCTACCAGTCGTAAATCGTAACCCGGTACCGCTATACCTGAACACCCGTATTGAATATCCCCTGAACGATTACTCAGATAGGTTTGCAACATCTCCGTAGAGCCAACGCCATCGAGAACTTCAACACCAAAACGGGCCTCGAACGCACGCCCGATCTCTTCGGGCAAAGCCTCTCCGGCAGAGACACAACGCCGCAAACGACAGGAGCCGGTATCACGATTGTTTTCGGGATCGGCCAAAATTGCTGCATACAAGGTCGGCACGCCGCAAAACAGGGTCGGCTGATATTGGCGTAAAATATTCATTACCGCCTCGGGTGTGGGACGGCCTGCGAACAATACCGTGGTGGCACCTACATCCAGCGGGAAGCTCATGCCATTGCCAAGCCCATAGGCGAAACACAACTTGGCCGCGGAATAGACGATGTCCGATTCACGAATGCCCAGCACCTCATGACCATACAGTTTGGCCGTCCAGTAGGGATTGGCATGACGGTGAATGACGCCCTTTGGGTTGCCGGTTGAGCCGGATGAATACAGCCAGAAGCAGGCGTCATCGCGGGTTGTTTTCGCAGCTGCCAGCTTGCCTGGAGCCTTCCCCAAAAAGGTCTGCAAGCCACGCTCATCCTCGTTGCCAACAATCACCACCTGCTCAAGGTTATTCAGTTCCTTCAGTAGCGGTTCTACGGTGGCATAGACGGGTTGACTGATAAACAGGATTTGAGCACGACAATCGTTGAGGATGTATCGATAATGTTCGGTGGTGAGCAGAGTATTAATTGCGACCGGCACCACACCCGCTTTGATCGCGCCCCAGAACAGCGCCGGGAAATCGAATGTATCCTGTACGATCATCGCAATGCGTGATTCCTGGCGTACTCCGGCCTTTTTCAGGGCGTTACCCGCCTGGTTGACGCGCCGGGCCAGATCACGGTAGCTATACTCGCCCTTGGCGTCAATGAACGCGATCTTATCGCTACGCCCTTCGTCAATATGGCGGTCTATAAAATACGTCGCCGCGTTGAAATCGCGTTCAATCTGGTTTTCGTCGACCTGGATTGAATCTGGGTTCATTTTAGGTTTTAGCCTGGATAGCTCTTGAATGATTCGGGCGGTTTATCTGGCCTCGGTGAATTCAATTTTTCCGTTGGGCAGCATGTAGAGCACAACAGCCTCGCCGTTGGTAACGGTAGGGTGATGCGCCGACCCGGGTTCATAAACGCACCATCCGCGGCCCTTGCCATCAAACAGAGCTTCGCTTGTCACCGGCATGATCATGCAGATCTCTCCTTCAGGATGCCGATGGTGCGGGCCGACGATATTATTCAAATCAACCACATCGACACTCAGATTATGGGTTTCGACCGATGGTTCGATAATACGGCCAAAGCGCCGGCCCTCGCCACCCTGGGAACACATCCACCCCTCGGAAATCGCCTGATGGCAGGCTTTTTCGATTGCCTCGAAGGTTTTGCCGTGCGCTGGAAACTGTTGATCAAGCGCATCCGCAAGATTATTTTCGATTTGTCGGCCGTTTATATAGTCGGCAACAGGTTGCAACAAGGATTGGAACTCAGTGATATTCATAATTCAGCCTCATAGAACAATAAATGGGGTTTTCAGCCTAATACCCGCTATACGCCCAGGTACTGTTTGTGTATCTCCGGATGTGTGGCCAGCTCTTCGGAACTGCCCTGATAGACAATTCTTCCTTTAGATATTATAAGGTTACGCTCGGCCACACGAAGCAGAGAATTGATTTCTTTGTCGACGATGATGCTGGCAATGCCTGTTTCCGAAATGGTTTTAATTACCGACCAGATCTCCTTGCGTATCAGAGGGGCCAGGCCTTCGGTGGCCTCATCGAGGATAATCAGATCGGGATTCGTCATCAGCGCCCGACCAAATGTCAGCATTTGCTGCTCGCCCCCGGAAAGCTGATTACCCATGTGATGGCGTCTTTCGTCGATACGCGGAAAGGTCTCGAATACCCGCTCCAGTGTCCAGTCACGATTGCCGCTGACGCCGGGCCGTTCTGCCATAATCAGATTTTCCAGCACAGATAAGGTTGGGAAAATCCCGCGATTTTCCGGTACATAGGCTATACCCTGGCGAATGATACGGTGCGTAGGGTCGCCGGTCATGTCTTTGCCATTGATGAGTACCTTACCGTCGCTGGGCGGTGTCAGGCCAAGTATGGATCTTAAGGTCGTGGTTTTTCCCATGCCGTTGCGCCCCAGTAAACTGAGGGTTTCTCCGGGATAAACCGTGAGGTCGATGCCGTGAAGAATATGACTGGCGCCATAATAGGTGTGCAGGCCTCTGGCTTCAATAAACGGTACCCTGCTCATGCCTCGTCCTCATCTTCACCCAGGTAGGCTTCGTTCACGGCTTTACTATTACGAATTTGTTCAACGCTGCCGGTCTCCAGTATTTTGCCATTTACCATAACGGTGAGTTTTTGCGCGATGGAAAAAACGGCATCCATATCGTGCTCGATCAATATCAGGGTATGGTTCCCGGCCAGTTTCTTGAGCAGTGTTATGATTCGCGCTGATTCGTCCGGCCCCATGCCCGCCAGGGGCTCGTCCAGCAACAACAGCTGCGGGTCGGTCGCCAGCATCATGCCGATCTCAAGCTGGCGCTGTTCCCCATAGCTCATTTGTGAGGCCACGGTGTGCCGACGGTCAAACAGGCCGCAATCATGCAGTGCTTTCTCGGCCCGGTCGCGCACCCTGTCGTAGCGCCTGGCGGGGCGTATGAAACGCATACAGCTTGACAGACGAGACTGGGACGCCAGCCAGCAGTTTTGCAGGCAGCTAAAATCCGCAAAAATGTTCGTTTTCTGGTAACTGCGGCCAACCCCCAATTGCGAAATCTTGTTCGGCGGGAGCCTGGTTATATCCTGATCATTAAAAAGAATACTGCCGGAAGTGGTATCTATATCACCGGACAGCAGGTTAATAAGCGTTGTTTTGCCTGCCCCGTTGGGGCCTATTATGGCGTGTACCTGGTTGCGTTGAAATTGCAGGTTTACGTGGTTAACAGCCGCCAGTGCTCCAAATGAGCGACATAAATCCCGGGTTTCAAGTATGAGTTCAGATGTCATCCGGGCTCCCGGGTTTGCCTTCGGTCAAACCTTCCGGATCCGTGGCGGGGTTATCGAATTTTCCAGCAAGGTCTTCAATTAAGCCGGCAATACCACGCGGTAAAAACAGCACCACGGCGATGACAAAAACGCCCATCAGCAGCATCCAGTGTTCAGTTAGTTCCTGAAACCAGTCCTGCAAAAATATCATCGCGAAAGCACCCAGGATGGCACCGTACAAGGTACCGATTCCCCCCAGGATCACCATCATCAAGATCAATCCGGATTCGTGCCAGCCCAGGTGTCCGGGGCTCACAATGCCGCCGTGCAAGCCTTCGAGGAAGCCTGCAAGGCCGCCAATGGAGCCGGCGATGACAAAGCTCGTCAACTTGTAACGAAAGGTGGGGTAGCCAAGGGCCCGGGTGCGGTTTTCGTTGGCGCGTATTCCCTGAATGACCTGCCCAAAAGGCGATGCCAGCAACATGCGCAGCAGGAAATAGACCAGCAACATGCAAACCAGGATGAAATAATACAAAACAGTATGATTATCGAGGTTCAGCAGGGTTATCGAGCCCAGGCTGACGGTGGGTTTGTAAAATATAAAGATGCCGTCCGAGCCTCCAAGATCCGCATTTTCATTGAAGTAAAAATACAGCATCTGCGCAAATGCGAGCGTAATCATAATGAAGTAAATGCCACTGGTACGCACCGAAAACCAGCCTATGACGAGCGCCGCAAGCGAGGCGCCCAGTATGCAAAAAGGAAGTGCCAGCCAGATACTTGCCGCCTGAGATTCGGGTGTAATGATCGCCAATAAATAGCCTGCCAGCCCATAATAGGCGGCATGACCAAAACTCACCAGCCCGGTGTATCCTATGAGCAAATCCAGGCTCATGGCGAGAATGCCGAAAATCATCATATTCATGACCAGGCCGACATAAAAATGCTCGCCCACCCATGGAAATACCGCCAGCGACAGCACGCTGATTATCAATAAAAATCGAATCAGAAGCGATGATCTGGTGTTCATGAGGCTCGACCAAACAGGCCCTGAGGCCGCCACATCAGGATTAAAGCCATGGTGGCGTATACGGACATGGCGGCAAATTCCGGGAACAGTACTTTGCCGAAGGTATCGGCAAGGCCTACGATCATGGCGCCTACAAATGCGCCTTTCACGGACCCGATACCGCCTATAACAACGACCACAAAGGAAATAATCAGGATATGGTCACCCATGCCCGGATACACCGAACTCACGGGCGCACCAATCATGCCGGCAAAGGCCGCCAGAGCCGCACCCGCACTAAATACCACGGCAAAAAAGTAATTTATATTGATCCCCAGGGATTGCACCATTTCCCGATCTACGGAGCCGGCCCGAATGATCATGCCAAGCCGGGTGCGCGCGATAACAAAATACATCCCGGCGGCCACCAGCATGCATACCACGGATATAAACAGGCGGTATACCGGGTACGCCTGGGTATCGGTCAGCCTTATGGAACCTTCCAGGATCCCCGGAACGGGTACACTGTAAAAATCGGAACCCCAGAGGATTTTCTGCATTTCGTTCAGAATTAAAATCAGGCCGTAGGTGAGTAACACCTGGTATAAATGATCCCGGTGATATAAGCGGGCGATAGCCAGGCGCTCAACCACATAACCCATCGCCAGCATGATGGGTAAACCCAATAAAACGGCAAGGAAATAGTTGTCGACTATGCCTGTGAGCCAGTAAACCAGATAGGCGCCGAACATAAAAAAAGCGCCGTGTGCCAGGTTAATGATGCCCATAATACCGAACACCAGGGTAAGGCCACTGGCGACCAGGAATAGTAAAAACCCA
>JAAELZ010000477.1 GCA_024226105.1 Pseudomonadota bacterium
CACGGTCAACAGGAAGGACGCTTTTATCACGGTTACTACGATCATTACTGTTTTCTACCGCTGTATGTGTTCTGCGACAACCAGTTGCTGGTCAGCTACCTGCGGGAGAGCAAGATCGACGGTGCCAAACATGCCTGGGCGATCCTGGCCCTGCTGGTCAAGCGTTTGCGTCAGACCTGGCCACAGGTGGAGATTATCTTCCGCGGCGACTCAGGTTTTTGCCGTTGGAAGATGCTGTCATGGTGTGAACGCAACCAGGTGGGCTACATCGTTGGCATTGCCAAGAACAAACGTCTGAATGCCTTCACAAAGCAACTGCAGCTTGATGCGCAAGAGTGTCACGCTACATTAGGCACCAAGGTGCGCTGGTTTACTGATATCCAGTACGCAGCCGGTAGCTGGAATCGCAAACGCCGGGTTATTGCCAAGATCGAACATACAGATAAAGGCAGTAATCCACGTTATGTGGTGACCAACCTCAGCGGGGATGGGGAACAACTGTACGATAAACTCTATTGCGCACGCGGCGAGATGGAAAACCGCATCAAAGAACAACAGCTAGACCTGTTTGCCGATCGCACC
>JAAELZ010000478.1 GCA_024226105.1 Pseudomonadota bacterium
GTGACGACCAGGATGACCCAGAAGATCCAGGCCAACGGGACAAAGGCTTTGATATTCATTGCGGCGAATCCTCAATTTCCACCAGGCACGATAGCCCAGGTCCGCACCTGGATGTCGTTCGGACCCTTGACTGCGTGGCGTAGACTGGCCCCTGCATCACCGACGGGTACCGGGCCGGCTCCCTGGACACACGTGCTGAAGCTCAACGCGCCGGGATTCATCCTGGCGGCCCAGGGTCACAATGGTTTTGCGATCGATATGGTCATCACGTATGTGACGATCCCGGGCGCTTGCGGATAGCACGAGGTCATGATTGCGTTCGTCCCCAGCGCATCAAGGCCAGGGCACGGCCACCACCTTCACGCCGGTGATCGACAGGTATGATGCGGATACCGCAGGCTACTCAAAAAGGTGGATAGGAATTTGCTTTCAGCAACTACAGGAACGAAAGCTGTTAATGCTGATATTACGTCGCCAGTCGCGCGTTTGACATCACCCCGATTATACAAACCTGCCATACTGCCCCCTTAAATTCCCGTCAAAGCCCTTGTTCCGGGCACCGGAGAACAGCATACAATTCTTATGTCATTCCTGGCAATAGCTTATTTTTCAATGGGATAGGGTTTGCGGCGTAATTGGCAACGGAGAGTGTGACAGAGCTATTCAAGTCCTTCTTGAAATATGTCAAAAAAAACCAATATTGGAATATAATTCAACATCTTGGGGACGACTTGGTTTCGACATGGGTCGCGAAACCTGAGGTGCATGTCGAGAATGTTGAAAATCTCGTAAAATCTTCTGCAAATTATAGTTGCAAACGACGACAACTACGCACTCGCCGCTTAATAACCGGTAGATTGCTGTCGGACTGGAGCCACGTCCATGCATCCAGATTCCCGGCATCGCTCTCATGGAATCGTGATGGATGCTCGTTCGGGGCTGAAGCACTCAACAAATACCGAAATCGCTGTCTGTATTCCCTGTTCTGCAGGTAGCAGCCAGTTAAAACGCTTCTTCCGTTTAATCAAGACCACCGCACTTGTCGGTGTAGCACAACCAGCGTTTCGTCTCTGGATCACGACCACTGTTTCGCCAGTGGAAGGCGACCAAAGGAGCGCCTTTAGATGCGGTATTAGTGTGCAGAAAAAGTAATGCTAGGCTATCAGATATTATCGGGCATAATCAGGTATGTGAATCGGGTATAATCCCAGTTAGTGAGGTATGAATGAAAGAACCACATATCACCGTTGGGCAGGATGTCTTGCAGCTTATCGCCGAAATCGATGAGTTCAAAGGCCAATGGCAGGCATTGAAATCGCTCTCGCCGGAACGCTTACAGCA
>JAAELZ010000479.1 GCA_024226105.1 Pseudomonadota bacterium
AGCACAAAATCAAATATATCGACAGGCTTGCCGAGGGTGCCCGCCAGCAACATTTGTAATTTTTGCCAGACATGAGGTTCAGGGGTATACGGTGCCAGGCCAAGCGTCAGGCACAAAATAATAACCATCGGCCATGAGATGGTTTTAAGTGGCCTCATTACCTGGTCGGTTTGCCTTTCACTACGAGCGGGTTATTTTCACATTCTACCGAACGAAGAATACCCGCGAGCTCTCCTTTACCGGATTCAATTTCATCTACGTCCAGACCATCCAGCTCATGTGGAAATACCAGCCACTCGTCTGCTTCATGTACAAAATAGTCCGGTATGCGCTGGGTAGCATTCTTACTGGGCTTAAACCACGGTGTGGCGACCCTGATCTGCGAAGGGCAATTGCGTCGCATCTTTGATTGAAGCGTGTTGATCACCGCCTCAATGCTCCGCCCGGTATCAAACACATCATCTACGATAAGCAGGCTGTCTTCGTTATTCATGTGGGTTATCAGGTAATCCAGACCATGCACCCTGACCGCGTCCTCGCGCTTATCTATGCCCCTGTAGAGTGAGGTTCTCACCGCTATATGATCAGACTGCTGTCCGAAAAAGGCCAGCATCTCCTGCACAGCGATGCCGACCGGGGTACCCCCTCGCCAAACGCCAACAATAAAATTGGGGGTGAAATCACTTTCAAGAATTTGTTTGCCGATCAGGAAAGAGTCTTTCAGTAATGATTGTGCACTAATGTAAATTTTATTCATCGTAACGTAGGCTATAGGGTTATTCAGAGCTAGTTCAGAAAACGGGATTTGATCTCTTGTAACGCTTTGTTGGTCGGGTCTATTCTATCGCCTTCGGCCCAGAATTCCTGCGCTTTTTCCTGATCTCCCTTTGCCCAGTAGACTTCTCCAATATGCGCCGCTATCTCAGCATCCTGATCCAGCAAAAAAGCTTGATTGAGATACTCAAGCGCAGAATCCAGATTTCCAAGCTTGTATTCCAGCCAGCCCTTGCTATCGAGAATGTACGGGTCATTCATTTCCAGCTGGTAGGCTTTATTGATCAATTCTTTTGCCTCATCCAGACGGCCGGGCAATGCTAAAAGAGAGTAACCCAGCGTATTGTTATAGTGCGCATTATCCGGTTTATTTGAAAGCAAAATTCGCATATCCGCCTCGTGCGCCTGGAAATCATCGCGCTCAACGAATATCAATGCACGGTGATAACGCAGGGTATCATTGCCCGGGTTGTTTGCCAGTGTGTCACTTATCAACACATAGGCCTCCTCAACACGCCCCGCCCTTTGTAACATCAACTCACGATCAATGATCAGCTGTACGGCCTGCGCCTCATTTTTGCCTTGCATTGTTTCCAGATAGGCAAGCCCCGCTTCCGCCCCATCG
>JAAELZ010000480.1 GCA_024226105.1 Pseudomonadota bacterium
AGCAGGCTGGCGGCAAACCTGGCTCCCTGCTTGTGCGCGTTTTGCTGATATTGTTGTTGTGCCTCAGTTTGGTGGCGCTGCTCGATAACTGCCACTTTTGCTTTTTCGCTCGCAAGTTCCTGTTCCAGTTGCGCAAGTTTTTTAACCCGCTCAGCCTGGATTTCCTGGTGCAGTGCGTCGCGGGCCTGTTGTTTTTCGCGATCCCAGTCTTCCGTTCGGCTCTGGTATTGCCGCTCCAGGTCTGTGCCTTCAGCCTTTAGTCTTGCAGCCTCGTCGAGCTTCTGTTCGATTTTGTCCTGGCGCTGCTTCAGTGCCGCAAGGACAGGACGGTATAAAAATCGTTTTAAAATCCAGACCAGTACCAGGAAATTTATAATCTCGAGAACGAATGTCGACCAGTTGAGTTCCAACAGTTTAGCTCCAGTCTATTAATGCCATTTACGGCAACAGGTATTCGAGCAGAGGATTACGAAACAGAATGATCAGGACAATTACCAAAACATAAATTGCCAGCGACTCGATCATTGCCAGTCCGATAAAAAGCGTCCGCATGATGGCGCGCTCGGCCTCGGGTTGTCTCGCCAAAGCATCCATGGCGCGACTGATTGCCCAGCCCATGGCGATAGCAGGCAACATGACGCCTATGGCGATACCGATAATCGCGGCAACGGTAGAAGCCATGGTAAAAGTGGAAAGGTCAGGCATGATTTACTCCTCTAATTTATTTTGCTTAAGCTGTTGTGACTGAATGCCACCGGCGACATAGACCAGGGCTAGCATGCCAAATATATAAGCCTGGACCAGGGCTTCGATAATATGCAGCATGAGAATTGGAACCGGGGCAAGAAATCCGGCCACCAGTAACACCAGTAAAGCGGCCATTTCCAGACTCATCATATTGCCAAACAGGCGGACCGCGAGGGCTACCGTGCGTGTAATTTCACTGACGATATGAAATGGCAGTAGAATCGGGCTTGGGCGCAGGTAATGCGATAGATAGTTTTTTATCCCCTGTATGCGTATTCCGTACCAGTGTACCGACAGGAATACGACGATAGCGAGCGCAGAGGTCGCCGACAGATCCCGCGTGGGCGAATGAACTCCCGGAATCAGACCGCTAAGATTATTTATTACCAGGAAGATCCACAGGCTGCCGATAAACGGCGTCAATTGTTTTACCTGCTGTGGCGCTACATCGGCAACAGCATTTTCAATAATAGTAACCAGGGCTTCAATCGCAGTTTGCACCGGTCCCGGGCGGTCAGCTAGCCGCCGCGTTACCAGCCAGCAGAGCAGTCCAAGTATTAGCAGGATAAACCAGGTGGTGACCACCGTAGTGGTAATCGACAACGGGCCGAGATCAAAGACTGTATTTATATCCAAACTTGTCTGACGCATCTGTTTTACCGTTTATTCCTTGAGATACAGATAAACATTCATACCCCCCACTATTATACCCAGGATGATCAGGCTGGTAGTCCAGCGCACCGAGTAGCCCGAAAACTGATTGTCGATCCAGCTTCCAAGGTAAGCACCACCGATCACCGGCAATACGAATAACAGTCCGAGCATGCCTGCGTAGACAGTTTGTGCTATCAGAGTCGGACGTTCCTTTTCGGCTTTTTTAATGCGCCTGGCCTGACGTTCGACCTGCTTTTTCAACTCGTTTTCAGACTTCATCGTGGCTATACGATACTCCGCTGCGTCTCAGTTCCCACAATCGCTTGAGGACTTCTTCCTCCATCTGGCGCAGGCTTTGTTTCTGACCACGTAGCCTGGTTTCTTCTTCAAGAAGCTGATCAGCAAGGGCTACGCTGATACGCCCGTAATCGTTGTCGATCAGAAAGTGACGGGTCGTCAGGTAAAGTCGGTTATCGTGAAAATATAGCAGTGCCCCAGCGGTAGCAACGTATAACCAGTCATGTTGCACTGTTTTGAATCGGCATAAACCGATCGCCAGGGCAGTCATTAAGCGATCGTGATTCGGTAATATGCCAAAGCTACCACTTTTATCTTCGCCAACAAACGAAGTAACATCTTCGTATTGTTCCGAATGCGTTACGTCCTGAAGCAAAACCTTTATGGATTTCATTGCTGTCGCATCGTCCCCCGCATGTAACACTGCTCTTCGGGTAAATCATCATACTGACCCTGTAAGAATGCTTCGCAATCGTTCAAAACGTCACTTAGCGAAACCGATGTGCCGGCAAGGCCGGTATGCGATGCAGTCACCCACATAGGTTGTGTGAGGTAGCGCTGCAGTTTGCGGGCACGCAACACCACCAGTCTATCCGCAGGGGATAATTCCTGAATGCCGAGCATGGCAATAATATCCTCAAGCTCATGCAAGCGTGCCAGGTGTTCGCGGACACCTTCAGCGACAGCATAATGGCGAGCTCCGAGGGTATAGGAATCCATCATTTTGCTGCTGGATTGCAGTGGATCTACCGCGGGATAAATTCCCTTGCCCGCCTGGGCCCGGGTGAGTATGACCTTGGTGTCGAGGTGACTGAGGATGGCGTTCACTGCTGGATCGGTCATATCGTCAGCTGGTACATATACCGCCTGGACCGAGGTAATGTCACCATGTCGGGTCGATATGATACGCTCTTCCAGTTCGGCTAATTCGCTGATCAGTGTAGGTTGATAGCCGACGGTAGCGGGCATA
>JAAELZ010000481.1 GCA_024226105.1 Pseudomonadota bacterium
CGATTCCGTTTGATACCCCCGAAAGTACTTTATGTTCGGATCACTGTCGCATTTGCTCCAAAAAGTTGCTGGAGTTCCTGGCCAGCGAGCTTGAAGGCTGGGAATATATGCTTAGGCAGGGGCAGGTTCCAAATTTTGGGGATTTAAGTCGGCTTGAACGAGTGGGGCGAAAAGTGTATTCTGCGCTGAAAAAAATGGGCTTTGTTAAAATCTCCTGATGTGATCAGTGCGTCGGACGCGATGAGCAAAAGCGAACCGCATTGCGATATACCTTCCCTTCAAAACCCCTCGGGCTTTCATTTGGAGGAGCGGCGCGACGTGGCAATCCAGAGGGTAGTCAAACTCGGGGATTCAATATTACGAGCATGGTCAGACAGTTAAATTACCGCGTTACGCTCACAAAAACAGTTTTTTAATCTATACCCATAATGAATACTCCCTAACGCCAATGCGATACGCCGCCATAATCGAATACGATGGAAGCCAGTTCAATGGCTGGCAAATACAGCCACACGCGCCCAGTGTGCAGGCAGTGGTGGAAGCCGCGCTGGTCCACGTTGCCGATGAACCCGTGCGCGTGCACACCGCCGGGCGCACGGATACGGGTGTTCATGCCGTAGGGCAGGTGATCCATTTTGATACCGATAAGTTACGCTCAAACTATGGATGGTTGCGGGGTGCTAATACCAAACTTCCTGATAGTGTCGCGATAAAATGGATCAACCTGGTAGACGACGAATTTCACGCGCGTTTTTCGGCACAATCACGCCGTTATCGTTACATTTTGAATGCGCGAAAAATCCCCCTGGGGATTCTGGCGGATTATGTGAGCCGGTATCCTGTTGATCTGGACCTGGAAGCGATGAGATCCGCGCTGCTGGCACTGATCGGAAAACATGACTTTTCAGCCTATCGCGCCAGTGGTTGTCAATCGATGGATCCGGTCAAAACCATGCATTCAATAGAACTCAATCAACAGGGTGACTGGTTATGGCTGGATATATGTGGAAACGGATTTCTGCAACACATGGTGCGTAACATAGTTGGTGTATTGCTTAAGATAGGCGCTGGAGAGCGCGATGTATCCTGGGCTGCCGAGGTGCTTGAAAGCAGGGATCGTAAGCAGGCAGGGGTGACCGCAAAACCCAACGGTCTTTATTTTGTGGAAGCGAAATACGAAAAGCGATTTGGCTTGCCTGAAAGCATCAGCGCACCGAGATTCTGGTAGAATTTGGCGCTGAAACGGGTGATGCTGATATGATTTTTTAGCGTATTGTGCTTGAATCAGTTATATCAGGAGAGACTCCATGCCCCGCTGAAAACCCGGTTCCATGCAAAGCGTATATTAGAACGAAAAATTAGATGACTATCAGGATTAAACTCTGCGGAATGACCCGCCCTCATGATGTGGCTCTGGCTTCCTCGCTGGGTGTCGACGCGATCGGCATGATTTTTTATGCAAACAGCGCTCGCAACGTTTCCATTTCACAGGCGCAGGAAATGATTTCGGAGATTAACCCGCTATGCAGCACGGTTGCAGTGGTGGTTAACCCTGAAGTGATGTTTGTGGAAAAACTGCTTGAGAACCTGGATATTCAACTTATTCAATTTCATGGCGATGAATCAGCTGCATTTTGCGAGCAGTTTAAAACGCCCTATTTAAAGGCGGTGCGCATGAAAGAGGGGACTCGACTTAATGATGTCCGCAGGCAATATATCGGTGCGCGTGCGCTGTTGCTCGATACCTTTGATAAAAACCTCGTCGGGGGAACCGGACGCACGTTTGACTGGAATTTACTGCGTGGGGCCGAGGCCGAGCAGGATGGACCAGATTTAATATTGGCCGGCGGTATAGGGCCGGAGAATGTCACAGAAGCTGTTAGTCGGACGGGGGTGAAAACGGTTGATGTGAACAGTGGTATTGAATCTGCACCGGGTATCAAAGATCACAGTAAGATGCATGATCTCATGCATCTGCTTAAGGATTGAAGGGCGGGAATTTGGTGCTGTAGAGCGTGAGTCGTTTCGGGGCTTCACCGTGTATTATGGTAACACGGCAACAAATTTGACTGGCATGCCTTGTGATGTACCATTTCAAACCTATATTGTTTTAATACAGGCGACTCACGCCAATCGCTGCGTGCTAAAATCCAGTGCGTTTTTTAATTACTCAGAGGAAAATACATGCCTTGGGATCAGCCCGGATCAGGTGGAGATAAAGACCCGTGGGGTCAAAAGAAAAATAACCAGCAGGGTCCCCCGGACCTTGATAAGGTAATCAAAGATATCAAGGAAAAACTCGGCCTCTCGCGTGGCGGTCGCGGCCGCGGTGACAACAGTTCTGATGGGGCTGGTGGCGGAAAAAATCCTGGCTACGGTATGTTTGTGGTGATCGGAATCGTTGCGCTGGGTTTCTGGGTTGCAAGCGGGTTTTATACCATCACTCAGGGTGAGCAGGGCATCGAACTACGGCTTGGAAAATATAAACGAACGACCGAAGCCGGACTGCATTGGCATATTCCGTCTCCGATTGAATCGGTTGATATTATTAACGTCCAGAGCGTGAATACGGTTGAGGTTGGTTATCGTTCTCGAGGCGGGTCAAATAACACCAGTGTTCCTCGCGAGGCGCTGATGCTGACCAAGGATGAGAACATCATCGATATCCAGTTTGCGGTTTTGTATGATGTTAAATCGCCTACCGACTTAATGTTCAACGTCGCAGACCCGATTGAAACGGTGGTACGACAGGCTACCGAGAGCGCGGTGCGCGAAACCATCGGCCAGAACAGTATGGATTTTGCGATTACAGAAGGCCGTTCAGTGATTGCGTCTGAGACCCAGACACTGTTACAAAAAATTCTGGACCGTTACCAGACCGGTATCAACGTGCGTTCGGTGGAAATGCAGGATGCGCAACCACCGTCTGAGGTAAAAGACGCTTTTGATGATGCCGTACGGGCACGCGAAGATGAGCAACGCCTGAAAAACCTCGCTGAGGCGTATTCAAACGATGTTATTCCACGCGCGCGTGGCCTGGCAGTGCGTGCTACGCAAGAAGCCGAAGCCTATAAAGCCAGCGTGATCGCAAAGGCCGAAGGTGAAGCGTCCCGTTTCGATCAAATTCGTACTGAATATGAGAAGGCACCCGTCGTGACACGGGATCGCCTGTATATTGAAACCATGCAACAGGTGCTGGGAACTACCAGCAAGATGGTGATTGACCAGTCGCAAGGCGGCAATAGCGTAATGTATTTACCACTGGATAAAATGATCGAAAATAGCCGTAAATCGAGCTCTTCATCAGGTAGCAATAACAATTCTATGTTTACCTCACCCACCGGAACGGGTACCTCGAGCACACCCGGTCAGTTTAATCAGTCCGGTGCGAACGCCGGTCGTTCAGCAAACAGGAGTACCACCCGATGAAAATATTTAAAGTATTCGGTGGATTTATTATCGCAATTGTCATTGCTGTGATCAGCATGTCGGTGTATACGGTTGATGAACGCGAGCAGGCCCTGGTTTTTCGGTTCGGTGAAATTATCCGGGCGGATACCGAGCCGGGTATCAAATTTAAAATGCCGTTTGTTAACTCGGTCAAGTTTTTTGACGATCGAATTCAGACCATGGATGCCGAGCCGCAAAGCTATTTAACCCTGGAGAAGAAAAACCTGATCGTCGATTCGTTTGTGAAGTGGCGTATTCGTGATGTTAGAGAATATTATGTTCGTCTTGGCGGTTCCAAGGCACGTGCGCATTCCCGTTTGTCAAAGCGCGTAAATGATGCGATTCGTGACGAGATTGGTAAACGATCTGTTAAAGACGTGGTGTCCGGAGACCGGGTGCTGATCATGGATACTGTGCGCAAGGCGACCGACCAGGAAGCGGCCGGGCTGGGCCTGGAAATCGTTGATACCCGCCTCAAGCGCGTTGATCTTGATCCGGCTATTAGTGAAACGGTATATAACCGGATGCGCGCGGAACGTGAGCGTGTTGCCAAGGAACTACGTGCTCAAGGTGAAGAAGAGGCCGAAAAGATTCGTGCCAACGCGGACCGGCAACGTCAGATATTGCTCGCCGAAGCAAATCGAACCGCTGAAAAGATTAAAGGTGAGGGAGATGCCGGTGCCACCATCATTTATGCTGATGCCTATGGAAAAGATGAAGAGTTTTTCAAGTTTTACAAAAGCCTGGAAGCCTATCAGCGGACATTCAACGACAAATCAGACTTATTTATAGTCGATCCTAATTCTGACTTTATGAAGTACATGGACAGGTCTTCACCTAATTAGATTGTTTTTCATTGCGCCTATTTTGACTGGTTTCAATTAAAATAGGCGCAGCTGTTTTATGCACCCGACCGGAGGCTCAGGATGGATTGGGATGTATTGATCGCGGCTTTCGGCCTGTATCTGGTGTTTGAAGGTTTGATGTCTTTTGCTTCCCCGGATGCTTTAAAACAATTACTTAAACAAATAATTGAGATGCCTTCATCGACTTTACGCATGATTGGCGCGGTTTCAATATCAATCGGTCTGCTGTTGCTCTATCTAGCACGCCAGATCTAATAATATACGAGATTCAATGGGTAAAAATGTAGTACTGGTCGGAACCCAGTGGGGCGACGAAGGTAAGGGCAAGATTGTTGATCTTTTGACTTCGAAAGCAGATGCTGTCGCGCGCTTTCAGGGGGGGCATAACGCCGGACATACGCTGGTTATTAATGGCGAAAAAACCGTGCTGCATTTGATTCCATCAGGCGCAATGCGTGATGGCGTAGATTGCCTGATTGGCAATGGTGTGGTGTTAAGCCCTGAGCAACTGATCAAAGAAGTGGATCAACTCGAAGCGCGGGGTGTATCCATTCGTTCGCGCCTTATGATCAGCCCTGCGTGCCCGGTTATTATGCCGTACCACATCGCGCTGGATATGGCACGCGAGAGGGCGCGCGGTAAAAAGGCAATTGGCACCACCGGTCGTGGGATTGGCCCTGCCTATGAGGATAAAGTCTCACGCCGTGGAATCCGCGTGCAGGATTTATACCAGGACGATTTTGCAGAAAAACTGAAGGTTGTGATGGGATATCACAATTATGCACTGGTGAACTTTTTTGGCGCTGAGGCCGTTGATTTTGATCAGACGCTGGCGAGTATTTCTGAGCAGGCCGCGAACATCAAAAAGCTGGTTGGTGATGTGGCCGGTCGATTGGCAGATTTACGTGCCGCCGGAAAATCTGTGATGTTTGAGGGCGCACAGGGCATGCTGCTGGATATTGATCATGGAACCTATCCTTATGTGACTTCCTCGAATACCACTGCCGCCGCCGCTGCCAGCGGCACCGGAATTGGTCCGATGCATATCGATGGCGTGCTGGGCATCGTTAAAGCCTATACCACGCGCGTGGGAGCCGGCCCTTTTCCGACGGAATTATTTGATGAAGTCGGTGAATATCTGGGTGAAAAAGGCCACGAATTTGGCGCGACCACCGGGCGGCCGAGGCGTTGTGGCTGGCTGGATGCCGTGGCGCTTAAACGCTCTTGTGAGGTAAACAGTTTAACCAGCCTGTGTGTGACAAAACTGGACGTACTTGACGGCCTGGAGACGCTTAAAATCTGCACCCAATACAAGCTCGATGGGGAGATAATTGATCGTCCGCCTTACGGAGCGGACGAATTTGAGCGATGCGAGCCCGTTTACGAAAGTTTGCCCGGCTGGGCAGACACCACCGCCGGTGTGCGAGAGGCTTCCAAGTTGCCTGAGAACGCACTGGCCTATCTCAGGCGTATGCAGGAATTGTTGGGCGTGGATATTGATATTGTCTCGACCAGTGCCGAGCGTGACGACACGATTGTGGAAAAGCATCCGTTTGACTAATAGGGCCGTAACTCACCAGGTTTGCAATTAGCGATAGCGACTTCGGGTTTCCCGAATTCGCTTTTTGTTTGCCCAGCGTAGCTGGCAAACCCAGTCTGTCTGATGCAGGCGCTATCCCGACCCAGGGGAAAATAATCCAAATGCTAAACTTTTTATGGCGCTCCAGTTTTTCCGTTCATGGGTTTTGGCCGCTACGCCGGCATGTAGCGAGAAGCCACCCACCTTGCATACCCACTCTTCTGGATCGCTGGCGGGCATCGTTTGCAGCGTAGACAATTTGCGTCCTTGTCGCTCCAGATATCGGCCTATCCGTTTGGTGATGGTATGGGTTAATCCGGCCAGTTCTTCACTTGTGTGGGGGTTGACCCACTGAAAACGCATCGCTGATCCATATTTATTATCTTCCACATAGACGCCATCCAAAAACAGCAGGTGCGGGTGCGCATTCAGGTTGAGCGCACTGCCAAAACGTTGAATCAATGTGGTATCTTTTTATTACCCGCCGTCCCACACTTATCACAAGTTTCGATATCGATACCAAGGTCCTTTTGATCGCCAAATCATCTCCACCTCAGGCATAATGTACTCATTTTGATTTTCTAAATTTGCCTTGTGTTGTCGTTACCTGCTTCAGGTTGGCCGTTTCACGACACAGACTGTTAGCCAAGCCATGCAAACTCCAACTACTGATGATTGTGTTTATGTCGAGACATTCGACGCCGTAAAACATTTATTCAATAAAAAGAATACGGTACATCGACAACCTCATTCAGGCCTACAGCATGAAAACATCCCTTTTTCAGTTAAGGATCTTTTTGATTTAGCAGGGCAGGTAACACGTGCAGGCTCCATCGCCCTTAGTGACGCACCAGTAGCAAAACGTGATGCAATCGCAATTGCCCGACTAAAAGCCAAAGGGTTCGTAGCTGTTGGACGAACCAATATGACGGAATTTGCTTATTCCGGTGTTGGACTAAATCCCCATTACGGTACACCGCTTTGTAGCTGGGATCGGCAATCTGCTCGGATTCCGGGTGGATCTTCGTCAGGCGCAGCCCTTAGTGTGGCCAATGGTTCGGTTCCCTTAGCAATAGGCACAGATACCGGAGGTTCATGTCGTGTACCCGCCGCATTTAATGGGGTAGTTGGTTTTAAATCAAGCGTCGGCCGCGTCCCACTTGATGGCGTGTTCCCCTTATCCAAAACCTTTGATTCGGTTGGTCCAATCGCCAATACGGTTGCATGTTGCGCCATTGCTGATGCAATTATGGCCGGTGATTGGGATGGTCGCATCCATTCTCGCGACCCCAAATCTCTTAAACTTGGGGTATTGCAATCACTTGTTTTGGATGATCTTGACCCTGAGGTCGCCACCACATTCGAGAAAGCAATCAAGCATTTATCATCGGCAGGTATTAGCTTGATCGATGCCGCCTATAATGATCTGAACCAACTACCTAGTATCAATGCTCGCGGGGGCCTGGTAGCGGTGGAAGCTTATGCAGTCCATCGTGAATTGATTGAACAAAAAGGTGAGCTTTATGACCCAAGAGTCAAACAGCGCATCCTTTCGGGGAAAAATATCTGCAAAGCAGAGCAGCATGAAATAAAAGCAAAACACCGGGAGATGATTGCCAGTATACACTGTCTTTTGCAAGGTTTTGATGGATTTATTATGCCAACTGTGCCCATTATTCCACCGGCTATCAATGCACTTAATAATGATAAAGACTACGCTAGAATCAATTATAAATGTCTGCGCAATACGTTCATCGCCAATTTTCTAGAATGCTGTGCAATTAGCTTACCAATACAAAAACATGGGCAAGCACCAGTTGGACTGATGATCATGGCACCACTAAATGCGGATCAATCCTTGTTTTCTGTGGCCAAAGCGGTTGAGGAACTCTTATCTAAAACTTATTAAGATTACCCTGACCGCTGATTGTAACGAAGGGCTAAAAACTATAGCAATAGGTGAAACAAAACTCATGAAACTATGCATTTAATAGAAGATTTTCACGGGTTAGACAAAGATTTCATATCATGTTTGAAATCTATTCTTGAAGATGGGGGCTATATTATTTTCGAAAGCGGGTGGGAATCGAAGTTGGCGGGTAATTATAATATTTACCCCAAGCATTAGTGTTTCCTATGAAGTAAAATCTAGTCCTTCCCAATTTTCACACAATTTTCACTACCACCGCCATGCCCGAAGACTTTTCAGAAGATTCCCTCGCCTATCACCGCAATAAACCCTACGGAAAGTTAGAAATAAGCGCGACCAAACCGTTACTCAATCAGCGCGATCTTTCGCTTGCGTACTCACCCGGCGTAGCCGCGGCGTGTAACGCGATTGCAGATAATCCGGCCGAAGCAGCTACTTTAACCTCACGTGCTAACCTGGTGGGTGTGATCTCCGATGGTACCGCTGTCCTGGGGCTGGGCAATATTGGCCCACTGGCGGCCAAACCGGTAATGGAAGGCAAGGCCGTTCTTTTTAAGAAATTCGCCGGGGTGGATGTTTTTGATATCGAAATCGACCAGCAGGACCCGCAAAAACTGATTGAAATTGTCAAGGCGCTGGAACCGACCTTCGGTGGGATTAATCTTGAAGATATTTCCGCTCCCGGGTGTTTTATTGTCGAAGATGCCTTGCGCGAGCAAATGAATATCCCCGTATTTCATGATGATCAGCACGGTACGGCAATCATTGTAGCCGCCGCGGTTCGCAACGCGTTGTTGTTAACCGGGAAGGACATTACCAGAGTAAAACTGTGCGCTTCAGGTGCCGGAGCTGCCTCGCTGGCCTGCTTGAACTTACTGGTTTCAATGGGCATGCGCATTGAGAACATTACGATTCTGGATAGTGTCGGCGTATTATACAAGGGGCGTACTGAGCGTATGGATCAGTGGAAAGAGAGATTTGCTACGGATACAGAGCATCGTACGCTTGCCGATGCGATAGCGGGCGCTGATATTTTTCTCGGCCTGTCGGTAGCTGGAATTTTAAAGCCTGAGTTGCTCGACAGCATGGCCAAATCGCCTATTATTATGGCCCTGTCAAACCCGATACCGGAAATACTCCCGGAATTGGCGCTGGAGGTACGCCCGGATGCCATATTAGCGACCGGGCGGTCAGACTACCCGAATCAGGTCAATAATGTACTGTGTTTCCCATACCTGTTTCGTGGTGCCCTGGATGTGGGTGCAACGACCATCAACGAACGCATGAAAATTGCGGCGGTAGATGCAATCGCAGATCTTGCCAAACGCCCGCCAACCCAGGAGGTTGACATGGCTTACGGCGGCAATAGCGGTGCTTTCGGGCCACAAAACCTCATTCCTAAACCGTTCGATCCGCGCCTGATACTCGAAATCGCTCCTGCGGTTGCTAAAGCGGCCATGGATACGGGTGTCGCAACGCGTCCTATTGAAGATTTTGAACAGTACATATCGGAGCTGAATGATTTTGTTTATCGTTCAAGCTCACTGTTAAAGCCGATTTTTGATCAGGCCAGGGAACAACCCAAACGCATCATTTATGCCGAAGGTGAGCGGCGCAGCACTTTGCAGGCAGTACAGCAGGTCGTGAATCATAAAATAGCCAAACCGATATTGCTGGGCAGGCCGGACATGATTCGCATGCAAATCAAAAAAATCGGCCTCAAGATCGATGTTGAGAAAGATATTGAAATCATTTACCCCATGGATAACCCGCATTTCAAGGATTGCTGGAACGAGTTGCATCGTGCCTCGGGGCGAGAAGGCATGACGCCGGCCGAAGCAAAGCATGTCATTTCTGTCGATCCAACAATACTCGGTACGGTGATGGTGCGCCTTGGCTTTGCCGACGCGCTGCTGACCGGCACGGTCGGCCCGTTTGCCAAGCATCTTAATGCGGTTAAAAAAGTTGCCGGTTATCAGGAGGGCGCCACTCAGTTGGCATCCATGATGGTGCTGTTTCTACCAACGGGCACCTTCTTCTTATCGGATACACACGTAGCGGCTTCTCCAAATGTGGAAGAGTTAACCGAATTAACGATTGAAGTCGCAACCGTGGTTCGGCGTTTCGGGGTGACACCCAAAATTGCCCTGTTATCCCGCTCAAATTTTGGATCTAGACCTGAGGCGCAATCCTCGATGAAAATTAAGCAAGCGCTCGAACGGATTCGTGAACTGGCACCTGAGCTGGAAGTGGATGGAGAGATGCATGCTGATGCGGCGCTGTCGGAAGAAATTCGCAACTACAGTATGCCGGATAGTAGCTTAAAGGGGCAGGCTAATACCCTCATTATGCCGCGTGGTGATGCTGCTCATATCGCGTATAACTTGTTGAAAATGTTGGGTGGTGGTACCTCTGTCGGCCCCATTATGCTTGGTTGCGCCTATCCGGTTCATGTACTGACAAACTCCGCGACTGTGAGGGGAATTGTCAATATGACTGCGATTGCCGTGGTAGATGCACAGACACGGGCGGCCATGCAGGCATCGTTGCCTTATTGACCAGGGATTATCCATCAGGCTGTAATGCATCAGGCTGTAATTGAAAGCGCTCTGGCTTTCAGGCATAATGGCAGCCCGCGCTGATTTGAATTCAAGCTTGCGAGCGCGTAATAAATCCGGCTAAAGATGCGTTCGAGTTTTCAAACCCGTTTTAGCCTGTGTTAATCGCCTGGCCTGAACGGGTTTTTTATTGGGAAATGGTATGACTGAACGATCGAAACATAAACAAACAATAGCGGTTCGCGGTAGCCGTCAAACTGCATCGCACGGCGAGCATACCGAGGCTCTGTTCTTTACTTCAGGTTATGTCTTTGATAACGCAGCGCAGGCTGCCGCGCGCTTTGCAGGGGATGAGCCGGGTGCAATATACGGGCGTCTGACAAACCCGACCGTGCAATCGTTTGAATCACACCTGGCGATGATGGAAGGCGCAGAGTATTGCGTCGCCACTGCTACCGGAATGGCGGCGATCAACTGTGTATTTACGGGCTTGCTTAATGCCGGGGATCATGTGGTGGCTTCCTCCAGTTTATTTGGTTCCACCATTATTTTGCTGGACAAAATATTCAGCCGCTTTGGGGTTGAAACCAGTTTTGTGCCAATTAGTGATGTCACTGCCTGGCAGGGTGCTATTAAAGCCAACACAAAACTATTATTTCTTGAAACGCCCTCCAATCCTTTGTGCGAGCTCGGTGATGTACGGGCCATAGCAGAAATTGCACATGCGACTGGTGCGACGCTGGTGGTGGATAACACCTACAACACCCCCGTTTTACAAAACCCGCTTGATCAGGAAGCGGATGTGGTCATTCACTCGGCAACCAAGTATATCGATGGCCAGGGCAGGCTGCTTGCGGGTGCAGTGGTGACCAATGACGAAGATATTCATGAGGCGGTGTATTCAGTGCTGCGCACGGCCGGGGCAAGTCTTAGCCCGATGAATGCCTGGTCGATGAACCAGGCCCTGCAGACATTGCCCTTGCGCATGAAAGCACATTGCGAGAATGCGCTGAAAATAGCCCGTTGGCTGGAGGGGCATCCTGCGGTTGAGCGTGTGTACTATCCCGGCCTTGAATCGCATCCACAACATCAACTTGCGAAGCGACAGCAGCGTGGTTACGGGGGCATGCTCTCTTTTGAGGTGAAAGGAGACAGGGCCGCCGCATGGCATGTTATGGACAGCTGTAAAATGATTTCTCTGTCGGTCAATTTGGGTGATCTTCGCAGCATAATCACCCATCCCGCCAGTACCTCGCACGGGCGTTTGACCCCCGAGGAGCGGGTGCGTGCCGGGGTGGTGGATAATTTAGTTCGCCTCTCCGTGGGGCTTGAGGC